>CAZKKD010000005.1:21320-27322 GCA_964553265.1 uncultured Planctomycetales bacterium
GGATGCGTGGAGGGGTTGGGCCGTGCGGGCGGGCCGGCGGGGGGGGGGTGCTGGCGGGTGGGGAGTGGCCGGGGCCTGGCTGGACGGGCGGGTGGGCGGGCCGTGGGGGCCGGGATGGCGCGTCATGGCCAGGGGGGTGTGGGGGGGGCGGGTGTCGGCGGATGCGGGGTTCGGGCCGTCTTCGGCGGGGTCGGCCCCGTACCCGAGCCGGACCGCCACCGCGCGCGCGAACGCCGCCTTCGTGGTCTGTTCGTTCGCGCTGAGGTGAACCACGCCGCGGACGCTGCGCGCAAGCAGGTGCAGAAACGCGGCCGCCACCTCGTCGGCCAGCGTGTAATAGCGCACCGTTTCGGCGTCGAGGCGGAGCGTGTTCCCTTTGGCCAGCTGTCCGGCAAGTTCGGTCACGTAGCTGCGGGGGTCGCCCAGGTCGATGCGGTAGAGCGCCGGGATGCGCGCAATGGTGTGCCGTTCGACCGCCAGCGCCGCGCCCTCGCCGCCGAGCTTGGTGCGGCCGTACAGGTTGATCGGATCGGGCGATGCGTCCTCGTCGTAGGGCGGATGCGTGCCGGGGAAGACGTAGTCGGTGCTGACGTACAGGAGATGCGCGCCGACCGCCCGGGCCGCGGCGGCCACGTTGCGCGTGCCGTCGACGTTGACGTCCTCGGCTTCGTCCGGATGCTCGATGCAGTAGTCGGGCGACCGCAGCGCCGCGCAGTGCACGATGTGGGTCACCCCTTCGGTGCGGACGAGCCCGGCCACGGCGTCGGCGTTGCGGATGTCGAGGGGGACCAGCCCCTCCCGCGTGCGCCGGTGCGCGGTGCCGAGCGCCTGCCACGCGTCGTTCGCCTGCCGCAATACGCACCCGCCCAGGAGGCCGCTCGCCCCGGTCACCAGCAGTCGCGTCATCCGTTTCCCCCTTCGCGATTCGGAGCCGCTCCGCCTGCGCGCGTTCGGGCAAGCGGGAGATGCGGTCGAAATGGTTGGCGCCGAACGCCCTTGCCGATGCGTTACGGGCCCCGTCATGTCAGGGCACGATACGGCATCCGGAAGGTGCGGTCAATCCCGTGTCGTGCCGGTGGACGCGTCCGTCGGTCCGGGTGCGGAGGGTGGAGCGGATTCCGCCGGCGCGAGTGCGGCAAGGCGCGCTTCGAGCCAGCGCCGGGTTTCCGGGTCGAGCCGGGCGCGCGCATCGGTGAGGAGCGGGTTGTCGTCCAGCGTCAGCGCCGTGCGGTAGTGCGCTGCGGCCACGGCCGTCTCGCCCAGTTCCTCGGCGCAGTAGCCGAGCCAGCGGAGATAGTCCGGGCGGTGGGGATTGCGCTCGACCGCGTGGGCGAACGCGTCCCGCGCCTCGGCCACCGCCCTCGGTTCGCCCGGCAGCACGGCCAGCAGCGTCCGCCCAAGGAAGGCATGCGATGCCGCGAAGCCTCCGTGGTACGCGGCCACGGCGCGCGCGTGCCGGACCGCGGCGGTGCGGAGGTCGCGGTCGCTCTCCCGCGCGAGGCGCAGAATCTGCGGCGGCAGCCCGCGCGGGTCCGGCAGGGCGCGACTCTGGATGGCCAGAAGCCGGCGGCAGATCTCGCCCGCCCGCCGGTGGCTCTCCACGTCGCGGGGCGTCCGGGCCAGGATCTCGCCGTAGAGGGCCCGCGCTTCCAGCAGGTCGCGCGTGGTCTCGCCGTGGTGGTAGAGCCGCTCGGCCGCCTGCACCCGCAGCGACCGCCGCCAGTGCGCCAGCGGCCAGACCCAGTCCGGTGTGCCGCTGAGCGCGGAAACGCCGAGGACGCCCGCCAGCACCGCCGCCACGCCGACGCCGAACGCGATGCGCGGCTTGCCGTGCAGACGTTCGGGGCCGACCTGCCTGTGGATCCGCCGCGACAGCACGACCAGGAGCGCCGCCAGGATCCAGCAAAGTCCGCTCAGGCCCTGCATGTAGTACACAAAGTCCACCGCGCCGTGGATCAGGAACCCCGCAATCCCGAGCCGCAGCCCGTCGGCCACCGCGTCGTCCGCCCCCCCGGCCCGGAAGAAAGCGCGCCACCCGGCCGCGAAGAGCAGCGCCGCCGCGCCGGGCAGCGCGATCCCGTTGGCGAAGAGGTGAATGAGCCCAGGCCCCTTGTCCACCGGCCAGCGGCTGATGGGCCCGCCCAGGAGTTCGGACTCGAGGAGTTCCACCCCCAGCCCCCCGAAGATGGGGCTCACCACCAAAAGGTATGCACAGCCCACCGCCAGGAGTCCCGTCCAGAAGAGCTGGCGGCGCGGGCGATCCGGCGTCGCGTCGTCGGGCGTGATTGGCTCCAGCGGCAGGGGATCTTCCCGTCGGCGGCCCGAAAGGACCAGGCCCCACGCCGCGACGAACCCCGCCAGGAGCACCAGCCCCCCGTCGGCCGCCAGTTGCACCGGCAGGCTGTGCGCCCGCCGGACCGCCCAGCCCTGCAGCGGCTTGTAGCTCGTGTACCAGGTGCCGTACTGATCGAGCCCCATGCCGAGAAGGGGGCGGTCGAGGAACATGGAGACGCCGGCGCGCCAGTAGTTCCAGCGCACGCCGACCGTGTTGGTGCCCTGTTGCGTGGCGGCGGCAAAGCCTTCCGTCCGCGTCCGGATCGCCTCCGGACCGCCCGGTGCGCCGGCCAGGAACCAGGCGCCGCCCGCACCGGCCAGGAGCACGACCGCGAGCCCCGCGGTCCGCAGCCGCCCCGCCCATGCCGGCGGCGCCGGGGCGGTGACGAGGCGGTGGAGGAACAGGATCTCGACGCTCCAGAGGAGGCCGCTCGCCGTCTGCCCGGCCCACCCCCAGGCCGGGTCGTCCCAGACGAGCGCCGCCGGCAGGAGCACCGGAACCGTCCCGAGCGCCCAGCCCGCCGCCGCATCGCGCCAGCGACCCGGTGCGGCCGCACGGGCCAGCAGGAGAAGCGCGCCGAGCTCCACCAGGCGTGCGGCAATCCAGCCCCCCTTGCTGCCGGTAAAGAGAAGCACCACCAGCCCCGCCGCCGCCGCCGCCAGCAGAATGCGCCCGGTATTGCGCGTGCGGATGTCGCGGATTGCCGCCCGGCCCAGGAGCCCGATCACCGGCAGGATCAGGATCAGGAATCCCGCCATTGCGTTGGCATAGCCGAACGGTCCGTAGACGCGCGGACTGCCGATGCGCGTCGTCCAGAGCCGCTGCATGGCGGCGTCGCCGCCGACCATGCGTTCGGAGATCCCCGGCGTCGCCTCGAGGACCCGGCGGAAGTAGTCCAGCCCGTACGCGCGCTGATACAGGCCGAACGCAACCAGCAGCCCCCCCGCCGCCAGCGCAGCGGCCAGCAGCGCGCCGAAGCGTTCGCGCGTGCGCACGTGGTCGAGGAGGATCACGACGAGGAGGAGTTCCAGCGTCCAGTGCTCGGCGAGGAGCCGGGCCTGGAGCATGTCGCCTCCCGGCCGCAGCGTGAGCGCCGCAATCCAGATCGACGCGGCAAACGCGCCCAGTCCCGCCAGCATCCGCGGCGCCGGCAGCGAGGCGCGTCCGGCCAGCGCCTTCTCCACCAGCCAGAGCACCAGGACAAAGAGCACCGCCACCTCGAAGAACGCGGTGCCGGTATCGTCCATCGCCTGCCCCGCCTGCAGCGGACGGAAGACGGTCGCGAAGACCAGGAGCAGCGTCGTCGAAAGCGAGAGCATCCGCAGGGCGCCTTCGCGCCCCTCCGTGGCGTCCGGGGGCGAAAGCGTCATGCGGAGTCCTTCCGGTGGGCCGCGATCTCCAACAGCGCGACGACGACCAGCACCCCGACGGTGTGGAGGAGGACAAGGATCGCGCCGGTCCGATCCAGCCGCGTCAGCAGCGTCGCCGAGACGCCGAGGCTGGCGGTGAGGATGTAGATGGTAAGGACGGCTTCCCGCTGCGTCATGCCGAGGCGGACGAGCCGGTGCGAAAAGTGGTTCCGGTCCCCCTGCATCAGCGGCGCCCCCCGCCGCCAGCGGATGACCAGCACCGAAGCGGTGTCGAAGAGCGGGATGGCCAGCACCACCAGCGGCGCGACCACGGCCGCGGCGTGCGCATCCCCGCCGGTGTAGGTGGTCGCCATCGCCAGCGCTCCGAGGAGATAGCCGACGAAGAGCGCCCCCGCATCGCCCATGAAGACGGACGCGGGGTGAAAGTTGTGAACGAGGAATCCGAGCAGCGTCCCCGCCAGCACCGCCAGCGCCCCGGCCACGAAGACCTGCCCGCCCTGGATGGCCAGCACCAGCAGGATCAGCGACGCGATTGCCCCCACCCCGGCCGCGAGCCCGTCCATGTTGTCGAGCAAATTCATCGCATTGGTCACCACCAGCATCCAGCCCAGCGTGAAGACCAGGCTTGCCGCCCAGTGATCCACGAAGAGCGTGACCCGGACCCCCGCCGCCCAGAGCAGGAGCGCCGCCGCCGCCTGGACCGACAGCTTCACGCCCGGGCCGAGCCCGCGCTTGTCGTCGACGAGACCGAGAACGAACATGAGGAGCCCGCCGACCAGGATCCCCCCGAGGCGCCGCACCGTCTGCGGATCCACCAGGCCGCCGAGGTGTTGCGCCAGCGCCTCCCGCAGCGCACCGACGCCCGGCAGGGGAATCGCCCCGATGGCGGCCAGGTAAGCCCCGGCGAGGAGGAGGACGAACGCGCCCACGATGGCCACCCCGCCGCCATACGGCGTCGCTTCGGCGTGGATCTTGCGCGCGCCGGGACGGTCCACCAGGCCCCAGCGGCGGGCCAGCGACCGGGCCGGATACGTCAGCACCCCCGCCAGGAGCGCGGCGGCGGGGAGGAGGGCGAGGCAGGCAAGCAGAAGGGGCGTGCTCATCCGGCGGTTGCTTCCCGTAGGCGAAGACGAAAAGGGATGCCGCCACTTTGCACCGGTTCGGGCGGGGCCGTGCGGCGCCGTCGCTTGCCGACGCCGTTCCGGTTCGCCCGGTCCGGCGTCACTCCGACGGCGTCAGGTCTTCGGACGTCAACGGCAGGCCCACGCCGCCGTACTGCTCGGCCATGTGCACCTGCTGGCTCAGCTGCAGCTTGTCGATGCGGACCGAGATCGGTTCGTAGAAGTCGCTCGCCAGCAGGCGCTGCCGGCGGACGGTGCGGGGCTTCCTGCCTTCCTGCAGCTTGATCTCGTAGAACGGCGTGGTGATGTACCAGCGGTCCAGGCGGAAGGCGCCCTTCTCGCTGTCGAGATCCCCCTCCAGGTGCAGGCGTCGGCCGTCGGCGGCCATGTACTTGATGCCCGCGCGCAGCAGATCCAGCGCCTCGAGCATGTCCTCGTCGGAGTCCTCGGTGAATTCCACCTTGTGCAACTGGCGCTGGTTCTTGTATTCGACGACCACGTAGACGGTGTCCGGCTCGTTCTTCTTGATGAGAAAGCCGTACTGTCCTTCGCCGTCTTCCTTGAAGCGATCCATGAACGCACAGCCCGTTCCGGCCGCCAGAAGAACGAAAACGGCGCACGCCGCCATGCCCAGCGATTGGTGTCTCTGCATCGTCTGATCTCCCGCAGCCTGTGCGATCGGCACGGCGTCGCCCCGCGCCGCCGGCCGGGCCGGCCGACGAAACGAAGTATAGGAAAACGCAGGGGGCCGGACAAGCGCCGGCTGCCCGTCCGGGAGATGGATTCAGATCTGCAGAAAGCGACGCACCGCCACCAGCGGCCGGCGGAACATCCAGTAGAGCACCGAGACGCGCGGACCGTAAAGGATGGCCGTGCCTTCGAGGCCGATCTCCACCTCCGGCGGATTCGCGGCGGCCCACTGCGCCTTGGCGGCGAAGGAGGGGATGCTGTCGGGGCTCGGCGCCACCGACGGGGCGATGTAGTCGAGCGTCGCCGGCAGGCTCTCCTCGGGGTGGACGTTGAGAAAGACGCGCACGCCGGTGTCCGCGGCGGCGTCGCCGGCCTCGCCGCGGACGATGACGTTGTCGGCTTCCGCGATCCAGAAGCGCACCTCCGTCGCCGCCGGGTCCACCAGCGTCAGCACCCGCTCGCCCACCCGCACGGGCCGGCCCTCCC
>CAZKKD010000006.1:0-17396 GCA_964553265.1 uncultured Planctomycetales bacterium
CGAGGAGGACCGGGGATGCGTTGCGGCAGGCGTTGTCAAAACCGATGGAGGCCGCAGCCTCAAAGGCGAAGGGCGTCGATGTCGCCTGGTCGTACTGTGCCCCGACGAGTTCCACCGCGATATCCGTGGCCGGATAGCCGTAGCGGATGCCGCCGCCGGAGGGCGCCTCCACCCCCCGGCCGACCGCCGCCGGGGGCCCCCCCGGCCAGGGGGCCCGCCCCCGCGGCCGGTGCGGCGCGGGGGGCGTCGGCGGGGGCGGCGTCCAGGTCCGCGGGGTCGGGCGCGGCGGTCTCGCCCCGCTCGACCCGGTCCAGGCACTCGCGCAGAACGTCCTTCGCCGCGAAGAGCGCCCGGAACGCGTTGGCCTCCGGGGCGCCGCGGGCCTGCCGGTAGCGGCTGAGGAGCGACTCGCAGTTGTGCACCGTGCGGCCGAGCTCCGCCAGGCCCATGCTGCCGCAGGAGCCCTTGAGGCGGTGGAGGAGCCGGAAGGTCTCGCGCAGGAGCGCCGCGCTCTCCGGGGTCTTCTCCCACTCCACCAGCGTGGTGTCGAGCGCGTCCAGTTCGTCGCGCGTCTCCGACAGCCAGGTCGGCAGGTGCTTCGCCATCTCCGGCCGGACCGTCAGGTCGCCGCTCGGCGTGCCGAGGTCGACGCGCCCCGCGGCGGCGTAGCGCGTCGGCTCGGCGGGGGCGTCCTCGCCGAGGGGGTGGAGCGTCGCCTCGGTCACCCCCGCGGCGGCGAGCGCCTCCTCCACCGGCCGGTCGGTGTGGCACAACAGCGCAATGCGGTAGTCGAACGCCTCCAGCGGCTGGAACGGCGACCGCGCCGCGCCCGTCAGCGGATAGACCCCCTGGATGGTCAGCGCCCCTTCCAGCGCGTGGTAGAGCTGCAGCGGATCGACCCCCGCGGCCAGGATGCCCTGGAGCGGCAGGTCCACCACCCAGGCGCGGCGGCCGTTGTTGCAGGCGATGAGGGTCTCGAGCACGTCGTCGAGGCTGAGCCGCCCCTTCAGGAAGGCGGGGAGCCCCTCGAGCTGGCTCTCGGGGTCGTCGACGGCCGCGGTGTTGTCTTCTTCGAGGAGGCCCTCGAGCGCCGCGACGACGCCGTCGATGTCGGTGGTCTCCTCCTGCCCGGCGGCGAGCTCGGCCAGGAGGGCGCTGACGATGTCGAGCGCGTCGAAGAGGCGGTCCACCACCGCGTCGGCGAAGGCGAGCTGGTCCTTGCGGACGCGGTCGAGCACCGTCTCCAGGGTATGGGTCACCTTCGCCACGCGGGCGAGGTTGAGGAAGGAGGCCGCGCCCTTCATGCTGTGGGCGGCGCGGAACATCTCGCCCACCGCGTCGGTCGGCGGGGCGCCGCCTTCGGCGGCGAGCAGGCGTTCGTTCAGCGTGGCGATGCACTGGCCCGCTTCGTCCAGGAAGCTCGCCAGCAGATCGGGGTCGGGCTGGGCTGCGCTCATCGTCCGGTCCCTCGTTTGCGGTAGATGGTCGGCCGCAGGTAGTCGTAGGCCTCCTTGCAGGCCGACAGCGACTCCGCCCCGCCGAGGATGAGCACCCCCCCGGGCCGGAGCGTGCGGGTGACGTGGTCCAGCACCACGCGCTTGCTCGCCTCGTCGAAGTAGATGAGCACGTTGCGCAGGAAGACGAGGTCGTACGGCGCGCCGCGGCGGGGCGTCATCAGGTTGTGCTGGCCGAAGCGCACCAGCCGCCGCACCGTGTCGCGCACGCGCCACCGCCGCCCGCCGTCGACCGGTTCGAAGTAGCGCCGGCGGCAGGCGTCGGTCAGCTTCTGGAGCGCGTAGTCGTCGTAGAGCCCCTCCCGCGCGGCGGCCAGCACCTCGGCGTTGAGGTCGGTCGCCTCCACGGTGAGGGCGCGGTCGGGGGCGCCGGCGAAGGCGTCCGCGAGCGCGATGGCGGCGGAGTAGGGCTCCGCGCCGGTCGAAGCCGCGGCGCTCCAGACGCGCACCGGGCGGTGCGCATGCTCGGGGCGCCGCAGCTCCGCGACGAACGGTCCGGTGAAGTAGTCCCAGTGGTGCTTGTGCCGGAAGAAGTACGTCTCGTTGGTGGTGAGCCGGTTGAGGCAGGTCTGCAGCTCGTCGGCGTGCTCCGGCTGGCGGAGGTAATCGTGGTAGGCCCGGTAGCTCCCGAGGCCCAGCTCCACGACCCGCTTGCGCAGCCGGTTCTGGACGAGCGCCTGCTTGGCCGGCCCCAGCCGCACCCCCGCTTCGCGGTACATGAGTTCCTGGAAGAGCTGGAACTCGCGGGGGCTGAGGGCGGGGCCGTGTGCCGTGGTCGTCACCGTCGTGCTCCTTCCGGGGGCCGTTGCGGCCGTCCGTTCGTCTTCGCTGTGGCCGGGCTAGGCGTGGTAGAGCTCGCCGACCGGCGCCTCGGCTCCGTTCTGTGCGTTCGCCGGCTGGGCCGGCGCGGCGGCGGGCCGGGCCGCTTCGGCCTTCGGGGCCGACGGGCTCGCGGGGGCGGGACGGGCGGTGCGCTGCCCGTCCTCGCCGACGCGGAAGCGCTCGACCAGCGACTGCATCCGCTGCGCCTGGGCCGAGAGCTCCTCGGCGCTGGCGGCCATCTCCTCGGCGCTGCTGCTGTTCTCCTCGGTGATGGCGCTGATGCCCTCCACGGCCTTGCTCACCTCGTTGGCGGTGTTGGCCTGCTCCTCGGTGCCGGCCGAGATCTGCTGCATGCTCGTGGCGGTCTGTTCGATCCCCGCCAGGATGTCGGCCAGCGCCTTGCCCACCTCCTTGCTGAGGCGCGTCCCGTCGTCGACGCGGCGGGTGCTCTCCTCGATGAGCTGGGTGATCTCCTCGGCGGCCTGGCTCGACCGCTCGGCGAGCTTGCGCACCTCGTCGGCCACGACGGCGAAGCCGAGGCCGTGCTCGCCGGCGCTCGCGGCTTCGATGGCGGCGTTGAGGGCGAGGAGGTTGGTCTGGTTGGCGATCTGGCTGATGACGTCGATGATCTTGCTGATCTGCGACGAGCTCTCGTTGATGAGGCCCATCCCTTCGATGGACTGGTTGACGGTCTGGCCGCCGTTCTGCGCCTTGCCGGTGGTCTCCTCGCTGACCTTGTTGCTGGCCTGCGCGTTGTCGGCCACCTGGTTGATCGAGCCGGTGAGTTCCTCCACCGACGCGGCGATCTCTTCCACCGAGCTCGCCTGCTGCTGCGCGCCGCTGCTGATGTTCTGCGCCGCGGCCGACAGCTCCTCGCTCGAGGCGGCGGTCTGGTCGGCGGCCTCGCGAATCTCGCCCACGACGCGGCAGAGCTCGCCCACCGTCCCGTTGAGCGCGGCCGCCATCTGCCCGATCTCGTCCCGGCTCTTGACGTCGACCTGGATCGTCAGGTCGCCGTCGGCCACCTGCTGAAGCCCCTCCACCATCTTCCGGATCGGCGCGGTGATGCCGCGCGTGATGACCGTCGCCAGGGCGAGACCGAGGAGGACCGCGGCGACTGCGCAGACCGCGATGAGGGTGTTGGCGTCCGCCATGGTCGCATTCATCCGGTCCACCTGTTCGGTGACCGCCGTCTCCGCGGTTTCGGCCAGGTCCACGCCGATGCGCCCGAGCGCGGCCATCACCTCGCCGCGTTCCCCGGTCCGGTCGGCGTAGGCCGCGAACGCCTTCTCGTAGGTTTCGATGCCGCTGACCACGTGGCCCGCGCGGCCCGCGCCGTCCTCGCTCGTCATCCGCTCGGTCAGGCCCTGCGCCTTGGCCAGGACGCCTTCGATGGCTTCGATGGTGGCGTCGCGCGAAGCGTCCTTGCGGTCGAACATGTAGCGGTAGACGTTGCCGCGGATGTGCTCCATGTCGCGAAGGATGCTCTCGGCCACGGTCAGGATTGCCTGGCCGTCGCGCACCTGCTGGTCCTTGCGGTCGTCGAGGGCGACCAGTTGCGCCTCCTGGCTCTCGGCCGGTGCGGCGCTCGACTCCACCACCTTCGCCGCCTCGGCGCGCACCTTGACGGGGATCTCTTCCTGGGCCGCCGCGTCGGGTGTGTTGCCCGACTGCGCCAGCAGGTTCCGGTAGGCGGTCCCCGCGGTGCGGATGGTCTCGATGAGCCGGCGGTCGGCGGGGTCGGTCAGCTCTTCGTCCAGCGTATCGCAGTGCTCGCGGATGGTGGCGAGTTCCTGGTCGAGCGTCCCGAGGTGCTTCGCGTCCTTCTGCCAGAGGTAGTAGAGCGCCGCGATGCGGAGGCGGTAGAGGGCGTTGCCGATCTGGTTGGCGCGGTTGACGTGCGCCCGGCCTTCCGCCACGGCGGCGTCAAAGGTCTCCTCGATGGCGCCGAAGGCCTTGCGCTGCTGTTGGGCGAACTCCACGATTACCTTGCTCAGGCTTTCGCGAGCCACAATCATGCCCTGGACGGCCTGGGCCTGTTCTCCGACGAGTTGCGTGTAGCGCTCAAACTCCCCGCGGTATTCGGTGGCCGCGGTCGCGACGGCGGCAAACTCTTCCCGGTCGGCCTTGCTGCTCAGCCGGTCGCGCGCCGCCTCGGCGTCCGCGATCACGGCGTCGACCTTCTCCAGGGTCTGTCGGGCGGACGCGTCGTCGGTGTCGCGGGTGTAGACGGTCCCGTGAATGCGCGCCTGTTTCATCTCGCTGATGATGTCGTTCGCATTCTGGGCGACGCCGACAATGCGGTCGACCTGTCCCATGCTGTTGTATGCGACGACGCCCAGAATGGCGGTCAGCACCAGCACGACGGCAAAGCCGCCGCCAATCTTCATGCTCAATTTCAGGTTGCGCAGCAGATTCATTCCCTGTCTCCCTTGTTCCGTTGGCCGATGGATTCGTTCCGATGCTCTTCTTCGTGTCTGTGCCGGTCAGGACGGCGTTGCCGCTTCGTTGCCGACGCCGGCGACCCGTTCCGGGGCTTCCGCCAGGAGGCTGCGTTCTTCGGCGTTCATGATGCGCTCGATGTCGAGCAGGAGAATGAGGCGCTCGTCCACCGTCGCCACCCCGACGAGGTACTCCCCCGCCAGGCCGGCGATGGTCTCCGGCGGATCCTGGATGTCCGCGTTCGGGAGCTTCATCACCTGCGAGACCGAGTCGACGATGAGCCCCACGATCCGCGCGTCCATCCGCGTCACCACGATCCGGGTCTGGTCGTCCAGCGCCTTGCCGGGCAGGCCGAAGCGCTTGCGCAGGTCCAGCACCGGGATCACGTTGCCCCGCAAATTGATGATGCCCTCGATGAAGTCGGGCATCTGCGGGACGCGGGTGATGCCCGCGACGAGGATGATCTCCTTCACCTTCGTGATCTCGATCGCGTACTCCTCGTCGTGCAGTTGGAACGAGACCACCTGGGTCACGTCCTTCTGTTTCGCCGTCCAGCCGTACTCTCCGTTGCGCGTCTCCTGGGTCATGCATGATCCTCCCTGCTTGCTGCCATTCTGTTGCCGGACGGGCTGTCGTCCGTCGTCGGTCGCAGATACTTGGTCATGAGCGCCACGTTGCCCCGGGGGTTGAACTGCAGGCGGTCCATCCGCGTTCGCACCAGCGCCAGGCCGAAGCCGCCGTCGCGCTTGCCCCGCCGGTCGCGGACGGCCTGCGCCTCGGGGGCGCCCGCTTCGGCGAGGGCGCGGCGGACGTTGAAGCCCGCCCCCTCGTCGGAGACCTTCACCATCACGCGGTCGGGCAGCACCACGGTGCTGATCCGCACGGTGCGCTCCTGGCGGTGGCGGTTGCCCCACTCGATGGCGTTGCCGGCGATCTCGCGGATGCAGTAGAGGATGTCCTCCAGCGCCGGGCCGGGGATGGGCTGCCGGCGGAGGCTCTCCAGGTAGCGCTGCAGCAGCGTCACCGCCGCCGGGTCGGACGGGATGAGGAAGTCCATCCAGTCGAGCGAGACGTCGTCGTACCGGATCGCGCTCCCGCCCTGGGCCAGGCTGAGCGCGTCGGCCACGTGGCCGGGCAGGTCCACGGGGCGGACCGGCTTGCGGAGAAACCCGGCCGCGTTCCAGGTCAGGCACGCGCGGGCCGTCTCGTCGGCGCGTCCGTTCGCCATCAGGACCACCGGCAGTTGCGGCATGCGGCGGCGCAGGCGCGCGAGCACGCCGTCCTCGTGGGCGGCGTCGTCCGGGACGTCGGTGATTACCGCATCGGGCCGCAGGCCCTCGGCCGCCTCGATCAGCGTCGCCGGGTCGGTCCGGCGGGGGCAGTGCGCGCCGCGCCGCTCCAGCACGGCGGCCAGCGTGTCCGCGTGCGCCGGGTCGCGGTCGCAGAGAAGAATGCAGCGCCCGCTGAGCGAGACCGTCCGGGCCGGCGCCTCCGGCAGCGTCGGGCGCAGGAGCACCAGGCTCAGGTCGTCCGCAAACGCCTGCGCCGGGGCCAGCCCCACCGCCGCGTCCAGAAAGAGCCGCGCCACCCCGTGCAGCGCCTTGCGGGCCAGCGCCTCGGGGCCCACCCGCTCGGTCAGTTCCGCCAGGAGCGGCTCCATCGTCCGGGTCAGGCCGTCGGTGTAGACCGCCAGCGTGTCCGCGTCCTCCAGGACCGTCTCGTGCACCTCGTGCGTTTCCCCGGTCGCGCCGCAGCAGAGCGCCCGGCCGTCGCCCGGCAGCAGCGCCGCGCCGCCCGCCGGCCGGATGACCACCGGGGCCGGGTGGCCTGCAATGCTGTAGGTCAGGCGGCGGGACGGTTCGTCGTACAGGCCGCAGAACGCGGTCGCGTAGAAGTCGTCGGGCAGGGTCGTCCGCAACGCCCCCTCCAGCCGCCCCAGCGCTTCCGCCGGCGAGTGGGCGGACGTGATCGCCGACGCGGCGGTCTTCAGCGCAATCCCGCCGAAGCTGGCGGAAACGCCGTGACCGCTCACGTCGGCGACGATGAGGAGGGTCTTGTCGCGGTCGAGCTGGCGGATTTCGGCAAAGTCTCCGCCGAGGCCCGACTGCGGGAGGTGACGAACGAAGATCTGCGTGCTCCGCAACCACGAAAAGTCCTTCGGCACCAGTTGCCGCTGCAGGCGCAGGAGAATCTCGTGATCGCGGGCGAATTCTTCGCGCAGGCGCTGCTCGTCCCGCACCGTTTCGCTCAGGCGGCGCAGGTCGCCGCGCGTGCGGCGGTGACTCTCAATCTGGTCGATGACCGCTTCGAGCTCCAGCAGCTTCAGCGGCTTGCGCAGGTACGCGCAGGCGCCGGACTCGATGGCCTCGCCCGTGCCCACGCTGTTCTCGAACCCCGTCATCAGCACCACGCTCACCTCCGGGTGCGCGCGGCGCACCTGCCGCAACAGCCGGATGCCGTCGGTCTCCGGCATGCAGACGTCGCTCAGGAGGACGTCGATGGGGTGCGCGGCGGACTCGATGCAGTCCAGGGCTTCGGCCGCGCTCTCGGCGGTGATCGCGTCGTGGCCCAGCTTCTCGAGGAACGGGCCCAGCGTCAGGCCGATGATGGGCTCGTCGTCGACAATCAGGATGCGCATGCGCCGTCTCCGGAATCCGAGGCTTGCAACACGAACGGTGTCCCGTTGCGCAAGACGGATGCCAGGCGGCACGATGAGTTGTTACTCTATGATAATCAGTGACTTGCGGCTTTCTTCTGATGAAAGGCTGGTTGCGGGTTTGGGGCGGGGACCACAAAAGTTGGGGCGATCGCCCCACGTTTGGGGTGACGTCCACCAACCGGGGTCAGCACGCCCGGAAACGGGCGTACCCCCCTCTGGATCCGCGGACGGGATCCGGGTTTTTTGTGTTTTGGACGGAGCGGTCAGCGGGGGGCGAGGCCGTGTTTTTTGATGCGCCAGCGCAGCGCTTCGTAGCTGATCCCGAGCGCTTCGGCGGCGCGGCGGCGGTTCCAGCCCGCGGATTCGAGGGCGTCGAGGGTGGCGGTGGCTTCGCGCTCGGCGGCGCGCGCCTGGTCGGAGACGGCCGCAATGTCAGATTTCGCAATGGGTTGCGACTCTTCGGCCAGCCGCGATCCAGTGCGATCCTGCGACGGCAGGTTGAGGTGTTCGGCCTGGATCGTTCCGCCGCGCGCCAGCATGAGCGCCCGCTCGATGATGTTCCGTAACTCCCTGGCGTTTCCCGGGTAATCGTACTCCAGAAGCGCCGCTTCCGCCCCCGGCGCCAGCTCCGCCGCCGCATGTCCGGTCCGCCGCGAGACTGCCTGCACAAAGTGCCGCGCCAGCGGAAGGATATCGGCGGGGCGTTCGCGGAGGTCGCGGAGGTGGATCTCGAAGACATTGAGGCGGTAGTAGAGGTCTTCGCGGAAGCGCTGCTCGGCGACGAGGGCGTCGAGGGGGCGGTTGGAGGCGGCGACGACGGTGACGTCGAGGTCGACCTCGCGCGCGCCGCCGACGCGCCGGACGGTGCGCGTCTCCAGGACGCGCAGGAGCTTGGCCTGGGCGTCGAGGGGGAGGTCGGCGATCTCGTCGAGGAAGAGGGTGCCGGCCTGGGCGAGCTCGAAGGCGCCGATGCGTTCGTCGGTGGCGCCGGTGAAGGCGCCGCGGACGTGGCCGAAGAGCTCGCTCTCGACGAGGCTGGCGGGGAGGGCGGGGCAGTTGACGGCGATGAAGGGGCCATCGCGCGCGAGGCCGTGGAAGGCGCGGGCGACGACCTCCTTGCCGGTGCCGGTGGGGCCGGTGACGAGGAGGTTGGCGCAGCGGGCCTCGGCGGCGACGGCGAGGTGATGCCGCACGTCGGCGGTGGCGTCGCTCCGGCCGACGATGGCGTCGAGCGGCCCGGCGGCGGTGGCGTCGTCGTCGCGCTGGAGGGCCTGGATGGTCCCGCGCAGGCGGCGCTCCTCGCGTTCGAGGCGGAGGAAGCGCCCGGCGCGTTCGACGGCGGCCTCGAGGTCGAGGAGTTCGACCGGCTTGCGGAGAAAGTCGGCCGCGCCGAGGCGCATCGCCTCGATGGCGCTGTCCATGGTGCCGTGGCCGCTGACCATGATGACGCAGAGGTCGGGCAGGATCCCGCGCAGGCGTTCGAAGAGCTCGAACCCGCCGAGGCCGGGCAGGCGGATGTCGAGGAGGGCGAGGTCGATGTCGTTGCGTTCGCGCGCGGTGGCGAGCGCGGCGTCGGCGTCGGCGGCGGTGAGGGTCTCGTGCCCCAGCTTCCGGAGGAAGGTGGAGAGCGATTCGCGGATGGCCGACTCGTCGTCGACGATGAGGAGGACCAGGCCGTCGCGCTGGCTCACGATGCGTCCTCCGCGTCGACCCCGTCGGCGAGGGGGAGGACGATGCGCGCCCGGACGCCGCCGTCGGGGCCCGGTTCGAGCGCGAAGACGCCGCCGGAGAGCTCGGCGGTGCGCCGCACCCGGCTGAGGCCGAGGCCCATGCCCTGGTCGGGCCCCTTGGTGGTGAAGAAGGGTTCCTGCACGCGGTCGAGGTGCTCGGCGGGGATGCCGGGGCCGGTGTCCTCCACCTCCAGCAGGGCCCAGGCGTCGCTGCCGGCAACGGGCGCGGGCGTGCGAAGGAGGCGGACGCGGATCTCGCGCGGGCGGCCCGCGTCCAGGTCGTCGAGCGCGTCCCGGGCATTGCCGAGGAGGGCGAGGATCGCCTCTTCGAGCAGGAAGGGGTTGGTGTGGACCTCCAGCTCGCCGTCGGGCTGCTCGACGCGCACGCGGATCCCGTGGCTGCGGAGCTGCGCGGCGAGCATGAGGAGCGCGGCGTCGATCACCTCTCCGGCGCGGACGGCCATGCGTTCGGGACCGCTCCGGTCGGTGGCGAAGCCGCGGACGTGCTCGATGAGCTCGCCCAATCGGCCGGTCAGGTCGACGATGCGGCCGAGGCCCTGGACGAGCTCGTCGTCGCTCATCTCCCAGCCGCGCTGCTTGCCCAGCAGCAGCGTTTCGGCGAAGCCGCGGATGCCGCTCACCGGCTGGCTGAATTCGTGGACGAGGCCGCTGGCGAGTTCGCCCAGGCTGCGGAGGCGCGCGGCGCGCGCACCGGCGTCCCGCAGATCCCCGGCGTTCGCGTCGACGCCGTGGAGGACACGGAAGTCGAGCAGCGACGCCGGGCTGGCGGCGGAGAGGTCGAGCGTCACGAGGTAGACCGCCCGCTCGCCGTCTTCCTCCGCCGTGCGCCCGCGCGCCCAGAGCGCCCCGTCCCCGCCGTCCGCGCCACAGACCAGCGTCGGCGCATCGGCGTTGTCGCCGGGATCGGCGTCCAGGAGCCGGCGCGCATACGCGGCGAGGGGGGCGGGGGGGGCGTGGTCCAGCGGGGCGGGCGGCGCGTCGGCGCCGACCGTCCGGACCGGCCCTTCGGCGTCGACCCGGAGGACCCGGACGGGGAGGAGCGCGAGGACGGCGTCGAGGGCGGGGGGGATCACGGCTGGTCTCCGGCCAGGACGTCGGCGAGGAAGTGCGAGAGGGCGTCGAGCCGGAAGGGCTTGGTGATGACGCCCTTGATGCCTTCGCGCTGCAGGCGCTGGAGCGTTTCGTCCTCGGCGTAGCCGGTGGTGATGACCACCCGGGCGTCGGGACGGATGCGGCGGATTTCGCGGAAGACCTCTTCGCCGCGGAGTTCGGGCATGATCATGTCCAGCAGGATGGCGTCCACCTCGTCGGCGTGCTCTGCGTAGTAGGCGAGGAAGGCGCGCCCGTTTTCGAAGGCGCGGACCTCGTAGCCGAGGTTCTGCAGCAGCAGCACCGCGTTGTGGCGCACCAGGGGTTCGTCGTCGACGACGGCGATGCGGCCGGAGCCCTCGGCGTAGTCGACCGTGTCGGATGCCGCCCCGCCGCCCGCTTCGCCCGGGGCGGCCCGGGGGAGCCAGATGGAGAAGGTGGCGCCTGCGCCCGGGGTGCTGTCGAGCGCGATGTGTCCGTTGTGGAGCTGCACGCAGCCGTAGACGCTGGCCAGGCCGAGGCCCATGCCCTTGCCCTCGAGCTTGGTGGTGTAGAACGGTTCGAAGACGCGCTCCTGGACCTCCGGGGGCATGCCGGTGCCGGTGTCGCTGATGTCGAGGCGGAGGTAGTCGCCGGCGGGCAGATCCGCGCCGCGGGCGGCCCAGCCCTCGGGGTCGATCCGCTCCTCGACGGTGCGGAAGGTGAGGACGCCGCCTTCGGGCATGGCGTCGCGGGCGTTGACGGCCAGGTTGAGGACGGCGCTCCGGAGCTGGGCCGGGTCGCCGAGGATGGTGGGGTCCGGGGCGTCGAGGGCCTCCCGGACCCGGATGCGCCGGTCGAGCGTGTGCGACAGCAGCATGGCGGCGGCGCGGACCGCTTCGTGAAGGTCCATCTCCTGCCGCTCGACCTCGGTCTTGCGGGCGAAGGTCTTGATCTGCTGGATGAGGAGGGCGGCCTGGTTGCTGGTCTCGATGATGCGCTCGACGTACTTGGTGGCGCCTTCCTCGACGCTGCCGCGCAGGAGCAGGAGTTCGGCGCTGCCCATGATGCCGGCGAGAAGGTTGTTGAAGTCGTGGGCGATGCCGCCGGCGAGTTCGCCGATGGCGCGCAGCTTTTCGGCCTGCAGGAGCTGCGCCTGGAGCGTGTCCGCCCGGGCCTGGGCCGCCTTCTCGTCGTCGATGTCCAGGAGCACGATGCTGACGGCGGTGTGTCCGCTGCCCGGGTCGCGGCCGCGGACGAGCTGCGCCCGCGCCCAGACGCCGTCGCCGGTTTCGCCGGGACGGATGCGGACCTCGCCGACGATGGGCCCGTCGACGTCGAACGCTTCGGCGAGCAGCCGTTCGGCCGCGGCCCGGTCGTCCGGGTGCAGGACCTCGCGCCAGGCCAGGGGGGCGGCGGTGAGGCGTTCGGGGTGCACACCGAAAATGCGGTGCACGTTTTCGCTGCAGTAGAGCACGCGGCGGTCCTCGTCCATGATGAGGAGCACCACCGGCGCGCGGGCCAGGATCTCGCGCAGGCGTTCTTCCAGAACGCGCTGCTGGCGCTGGGCCACGCGGAGGGCGGTGACGTCCTGTCCGGACATGAGCACGCGCGCGTCGCCATCGCCGGCCCGGTCGAGGACCGCGTTGAGGATGACGGTCCGCCGCCAGCCGCCGGGGATGGTGAGTTCGATCTCCAGGTTGCGGAATTCCCCTCCCGTCGCCAGCCGCTCCCAGGCTTCGTTGAAACGGGTTCGCCACGGTTCGCCGGGCAGGAAGGCTTCGGTGAACCCGTGGCCCACCAGTTCGGCGGCGCTGCGGCCGGTGATGCTCTCGGCCAGGTCGTCGCACTCCACCAGCGTCCCGTCGCGGTCGAGGACGAACTGCATGGTCCGGGCCGCGGCGAAGAGGACGGCGTGGCGGTGCTCCTTCTCCCGCAGGGTGGCTTCGGCCTGGCGGAGTTCGGTGATGTCGACGAAGGTGCCGATGAGGCCGGCGAGCGCGCCCTCGCTGTCGAAGAAGGGGGCCTTGGTGAAGAGGGTGTCGCGGGGCCGGCCGTCGCGGTCGCGCATGCAGAGCTCGTAGTGCTGGATGCCGGGGTTGGCGAGGAGTTCGTCGTCGTAGCGGTCGCACTCGGCGGCGAGGTCGGGCGGCAGGGTGTCGTAGGCGGTCTTGCCCTGCAGGTCCGCCACGGAAGCGCCGCTGAACGCGGAGAAGGCGGGGTTGCAGCCGAGGTAGCGCTTGGCGGTGTCCTTGTAGTAGAGCGGGATGGCGACCGCGGCGAGCAGGGACTCGCGGAAGCGGATCTGCTCCTCGATGCGGTCGACCATCTGCTTGCGCTCGGTGATGTCGCGCGCGATGCCGACGTAGTAGAGCGGGACGCCGTCCTCGTCGAAGACGGCCCCGCCGTTGGACGCGTGCCAGCGCCAGGACCCGTCGCGGTGGCGGACGCGGTATTCGACGTCGGCCAGTTTTTCGCCGGTGGTGAGGATCTCGTGCAGGAAGGCCTCGCACCGCGGGATGTCCTCGGGGTGGACGTGGCGCTTGAAGGTGGTGCCGATCACCTCGTCGGCGGGGTGGCCGAGGCGGTCGGCCCAGTTGGGCGAGACGTAGGTGAAGATCCCGTCCGGATCGAGCGAGTAGACGATGTCGTTGGCGTTGACCACGAAGGAGCGGAACTGCTCCTCGCTGCGGCGAAGGTCCGCCTCGGCCTGCCGGCGCCGGCGTTCGGACTGGAGCCCCTGGTGGGCGGCATAGAGGCCGACGAGAAGGATCGGAACCAGGATGCCGAGCGCGGTCCAGGCGATGCGCCGGCGCACGGCCGCGACTTCGCGCTCCACGTCCTCCAGGTAGACGCCGCTGCCGACGATCCAGCCCCAGGGCGCGAAGATCTGTACGTAGCTCAGCTTCGGCTCCAGCCGGCCGGGCTGGTCCTTCCATTGCCATTCGTAGCGGAGGAAGCCTTCTCCGTCGCTCCGGGCGATCTGCACCATCTTGCGGAAGACGGGGATGTCGTTGCGGTCGCGGTAGTCGAGCACGTTCTGGCCGACAAGCTCGGAGCGGTACGGGTGCATGACCACGCGGCCGTCGGTGTCGAGGATCCAGAAGTAGTCCTTGCCGCCCCGGCCGTACCGGATGTCACGCAGGCGGCGGAGGGCCCGGGCGCGGGCGTCCGCCTCCGTGAGGAGGCCTTCGTGGATTTCGCTTTCGCGCGAGGCGAGACTGGCGAGGACGGTGTGCACCTGGTCGCGGAGGCTCTCGCGCTTCTGCTGTAGAAAGCCCGTCTCAAGCGCAGGGATGAAGTAGCCGAACGCCGCCGCGACGAAGAGCCCCACCGTCAGCACCGGCGGCAGCAGGAGCCGCAGGACCGTGCCGGAGAAGGTCCAGCGGCCGAGGGACGTGGCGCGGTCGGGCATCGTCGGACCTTTCCCGGTTCGGCAATCGATGCGCAGCGGGGGAACGCGGCGCCTGCCGCCGCCCGAACGGCGCCGCCGCCGTTGGCAGTACACCACACCCCGGGAGGGCTGTCAAGCGGATGCCGAAGCGGCAGGGCCATTCCGTTTTCACCGTTGCAGCCTGGGCCGGGCTGCGGCGGTTCGCAAAGGGCTCCCCTCACCCCGGCCCTCCTTCAGCGGGAGAGGGAGAACGGAATGACCCTGGCCGAACCGGCGAGGGGGTGCGGGGCGCTCCGGCGCCGTATCAGGCGCCGGGGCCGAAGCGGCAGGTGGCGAGGGCGTGCGCGAGGCCGGCCACGATCGCCTGGCGATCGCCCCAGAGGTTGTGCTGCTCGCGGAGGTCGTCGGCGAGGTCGTAGAGCTGCTCCGGCGTGTCGAACAACCCCGTCGGCGGCACGTCCTGGCGGGGACCGCCGAAGGCGCTGAAGCCGCCCGATCCGGGGCCGGGGATGTACTTCCACGCGTCCTGCCGCATGGCGAAGAGGCCGTGGAAGCTGTGGTGGACGAGCGCGCTCCGCACCGCTTCGTCGGCGGCGCCGGTCAACAGCGGCAGGAGGCTGACGCTGTCCTCGGCCGCGCCGGCGGGCGCCTCCGCGCCGAGGAGGTCGGCGCAGGTCGCGAAGAGATCCATCAGGCAGACGAGACGGTCCGAGCGCGCCCCCGCGCGGATGCGCCCCGGCCACTTCGCCAGCAGCGGCACGCGGTGCCCGCCCTCCCAGGCGTCGCCCTTCATGCCGCGGAGCACGCCGTTGGGGTTGTGGCCGAAGGTCTCGACCACGCTGCCGGGGGCCTCGGCGCTGCCGTTGCGGCCCGGGCTCCCGTTGTCGCTGGCGAAGAGGACCAGCGTGTCGGCGTCCGCGCCGGTGCGGGCGAGCGCGTCGTTGACCGCGCCGACGGTCGCGTCCATCTGCAGGATCCAGTCGCCGTAGATGCCGATGTCGCTCCGGCCGCGGAACGCGGCCGTGGGGCAGATGGGGGTGTGCGGGCCGGTGAGGGGGAAGTAGAGGAAGAAGGGCTGCTCGTCGCCGGCGTGGGTCTCGATGTAGTCCACCGCCCGCCGCGTGAGCTCCGGCATGATGGCCTCGAGATCCCAGCCCTCGATCATCGCCCCCGGCGTGCCGAACATGTCGTCGGGCTTCGGCCGGTCGGGCGGGCCCACGGTGCGGTCCTGCTCGATCCAGCAGTAGGGCGGGAAGTTGGGGACGTCGACGCCGAAGTAGGTGTCGAAGCCGCGGTCGACGGGCCCGCCCCGGAGCGGGCGGGTGTAGTCGATGGCGAGGGAGGCCTCGCGCGCGGCGTCGGTCTGCCACCCGCCGCCGGGGCGCGGCGCCGCGGGGTCGAAGGTCCACTCCATGCCGAGGTGCCACTTGCCGATGCAGGCGGTCCGGTAGCCGTGCGCCCGCAGGAAGCCCGGGAGGGTGGGGCGGTCGGCCTCCAGGAGCGGGCCGTCGTGCGGGCCGAGGACGCTCCGCTGCAGGCGGCCGCGCCAGGCGTAGCGGCCGGTGAGGATGCTGTAGCGCGACGGGGTGCAGACCGCCGAGGAGCCGTGCGCGTCGGTGAAGACCATGCCCGCGTCGGCCATGCGGTCGAGGTGTTCGGTGCGGATCTTCCCCTCCGGGTGCAGGCAGCTGACGTCGCCGCAGCCCATGTCGTCGGCGAGGATGAGCACGACGTTCGGGCGGTCGGCCGCGGGAGACCCTTTGCGGCGGGGGGGGGGGGGGCCGGTCCGGGGAACGGGCCGGCCTGCCGGGACGTCCGGGGGGCGTCGGCGCTCAGTCCTCGACGCGGCCGAGGGCGACGATCTGGTCGCCGTTGGGGTTGGTGGCGTAGACGGCGTAGGCGTGCGCCTGCGCGGCCGCGGGGCCGAGGATGCCGCCGGGGAGCGACCAGGCGGTCTCGCCCGAGCGCAGCCGCAGGGCCCGCAGCGCGCCGTCGGCGAGCTGGACGACCACGGCGGTCTGCTCTGCGGGGGGGCGGTCCTCGTCGCGGTCGAGGCCGCAGACGCGGGCGGTGCCCGGGAGCGTCCAGAGCTGGTCGCCGGTGGTGGCGCTGAGGCAGAAGAGCGTCCCCTCGCGGCCGCGCTGGAGCACGACGGCCTGCTCGGTGGCGGGGTCGCGGATCCAGACCGGCGGCTCGACCAGGATCTCGCCGGCGGAGAAGCGCCAGATGTCGCCGCCGTTGATGCGGCTGTAGCAGTAGAGGTTCCGGTCGCGGCTGGCGACGAGGGCGTAGGTGTCCTCCACCACGACGCCGGCGGTGTTGGGGCCGCGGGTGGTGGTGCGCCAGACGATGCGCGGCCGGCTGCCCCGCAGGTTCTGCGGGTTGAGGCAGTAGACCTGGTTCGCGCTGTCGGCGACGAAGACATACCCGCCCGCCCGCGCGACCGCCCCCTCGACGATGCCCTCGGTGGGGTGGTGCCACTGGCCGCGGAGGTGCTTCTCCCGCAGCAGAATGTCCTCGCGCGTGAGCTTGCCCAGCCCGCCCTGCGGCGGCCAGAGCACCTCCATGACGCTCAGGCCGTGGACCATGCGGTTGAGCGCGGCCATGGTGATCCGGGGCTGCCCGCGTTCGGGTTCGTTGACGGTCATGTTGGGCGAGGGGGGGAACTTGGTCCGCAGGCGCCAGAAGACCTCGCCCTCGGTGATCTCCAGGCAGAGGAGATACCCGTTGACGACCGTGTAGACGCTGTAGTCGGAGAAGGTGGGCGTGCCCATCGGTGTGGCGCCGAGGCGGGTCCACCACCGCGCCACCCCGTTGCCCCGGCGGAAGGTCAGCAGATCGTTCTGGGTGGTGAGCGCCACCAGGAGGTCGGCTTCGACCCGCGCCGGCGGCAGCCAGAGCGTCTGGACGTTGATCTCGCGGTCCCGCAGCGGCACGGTCCAGAGCACCTCTACGGGCAGTTCGTCGGGGAGCTGGTCCTGCAGCCGGCGGTTGACCGGTTCGGACCGGAGCGTCTGGACGTCTTCCTGTGCATAGATCGCCTTGGCGGCCTTGATCTCGGCCTGTTCGGTGCTGCGCAGGCTCTCCAGGCAGCCGGTGGCGAGGGTGCAGAGAAGGGCCGCGCACGCGAGGCCCGCCAGGATGCTTGGCGCTCGATTCATACTGCTTCTCCTTCCGATGGCGTCCGCGGCGCCGGCAGCCGGCCGGCACGGCGCGGCGTCACAGGCAATCCCGCAGATTGAGGCGGTGTCGCGATTCGTAGCTCGACAGCAGGTCGACGGCCTGCAGATCGTGTTCAATGCGGCTCACCAGCTTGAAGATGTACGCCTTGCCCGCCAGCCGGTTTTCCAGGTCCTGGCGCATGGTTTCCCACGATCCCTCGTACAGTTCGTCCCGCAGCCGCACCAGCATGCGCTCTTCGGCGGCGAGGGCGCGGACAAAGTCCGCCGGCGCGAGGGCCAGCCGGTCGTCGTCGGAGCGCGCGGCGGTCATGGGCATTCCCCCGTGGCGACGGGCGGCGCCGTCCTGGCGGGCGCTGGTCTGCCGTCGCTCCCGGCGCCCCGCTGCACACCCAGGCCGGAAAGGCTGTCCGCCCCGCGCAACAGGACCGGCGTCCGGCGCGTCCGCAACCAGAACCGTATTTTTCGAAAACGCGGTACCGGTGTCAAGATGCGCCTGCAACGCGGGTTGGGACAGCGTCGCGTGTGCAACGAAGCGATGCGCGCCGCCGGGCCCGGTGTGCCGGG
>CAZKKD010000006.1:17496-26915 GCA_964553265.1 uncultured Planctomycetales bacterium
AAGCGGTGGCACGGCCATCCTGGCCGTGAATGCATGGGCTGGAAGCCCATGCCACGGTGCGTTAAGCGGTGGCACGGTCAGCCTGGCCGCGAAATCATGGGCTGGAAGGCCATGCCACGGTGCACGGATGGTCTTCACCGAACCGAAGGGGAGCGATGGGGTATGGTACTTGAACGGGGTTTCTGGTAGAATGCATGGTCCCACGGGGGGCAGTGCAGGCGTCACCGATGAAAACGACAGGCTTGGAGGGCCGCAAATGATTCGCTATTTTGCGTTTGTGGCTCCCATTCTCCTTGTGATCCCGCTTTCTTACCGGGCGTGCCCGCGGTGTGCTTCTGCTGCTTGCGAGACAGCCTGCCGATCTCTTTTGAGACAGTCGCGCAGCGTTGGGACACCGTTGACGGCCCGGTCCGCGTCGGCCGACGGCCGGGTCCGCGTGCACTGCCACGGCTGTCGCTCCGACGGCCCGCCGCCGGGAAGCGGCGATGATGCGGTCGGTCGGCTGCACGTTCTGCAGCCGTTTGGCGCGGCCTGTGCCTGCGATTCCGTTCGCCAGGCGCTGCTGCGTCCGGGGCGTCTTCCGCAGATGGATCCGCAACCGGATCGACGGCTCGAAACGGAAACGGTCGGGGACGAGGCGCCGTCGGGCGTGCACCTGCATCTGCTGCGCTGCCTGCCGCGGTTCCGGACGGGCCCCCCGCTGTGGCGCGGTCGTCCGTCGACGGTGCTGCTGCTCTGAGCCACTCCTCACGGAGCTCCGGACGGGGCCGGGGGCTTTGCCCTCCGTTGCCTCTCTGCCGTGCATGGCCGGTGTGCCCCCATGCATTCGGCGGGTGCATCGCTTCGGGTGCAACCAAGGGAGGAGGAACCATGAAAGGTCAGGGCAAGCAGGTACTCGCCGCATTCGTGGCCGGCATGGCACTGGCGGTGCTGGGCGCCTGGTGGGTCTCCGGTCCGGTCTCCGGTCCGGTCTCCGGTCCGGACGCTCGGCCGGCTCCGGCGCCGCATGCGGATCATGAGCACGCCAACGATGCCGTCGGGCAGGACCTGTACATGTGTCCGATGATGTGTGTCGAACCGCAGCCGGAGCCCGGCCGTTGCCCGGTCTGCGGCATGGACCTGGTGCCGGTGCCGGACGACGGCATCTTCGGCGGGGAGGCGGGCCCGGAGCTCTCCATGTCCGCGGCCGCGCGCAAGCTGGCGGCGATCCGCACCGCCCGGGTGGAGCGGCGCTACGCAGACCTGGTGCTGCGCCTCTCCGGCAAGGTGGCGTTCGACGAAACGCGCGTCCGCGAGATCAGCGCCTGGGTGCCGGGGCGGCTGGAGGCGGTCTTTGTCGATCAGACCGGCACGCGGGTGCGCAAGGGCGATCCGCTGGTGGAGATCTACAGCGAGGAGCTGAACCGCGAGAAAGCCGTTTACCTGGCGGCCGTGCGGGGCGACCGGCCGGCGTACATGCAGGACGGGAACCGCGAAGAGTGGCTCTCCTCGGCGCGCGCGCGGTTGCGCCTGCGCGGCATGACCACGGCGCAGATCGAAGCGATGGAAGCACGCGAAGAGTCGAGCTACACCGAGGAGATCCTCTCGCCCCTCGGCGGCACCGTGATCCACAAGGCGGCGATGGAGGGCATGCACGTCGCGAAGGGCGAGCACCTCTACACGGTGGCCGACCTCTCCCGCGTCTGGGTGGAGCTGGACGCCTACGAGAGCGACATTCCCTTCCTGCGCTACGGCCAGCCGGTCACGATCCGGACCGAAAGCTACGGCGACCGGCCGTTCCGCGGGGTGATCTCCTTCATCGATCCGGTGCTCGACGAACGCCTGCGCACGACCTCGGTGCGGGTCATTGTCGAAAACGCCGACCGCGCGCTGAAGCCCAACATGTTTGTGCGGGCCCGGGTCGCGGTGCGGGTGGGCGCCGAGGGCGAGGTGCTGCCCGACGCTTCGTTGGCGGACAAATGGATCAGCCCGCGCCATCCCGAAATCGTGCGCGACGCCCCCGGCGACTGCCCCGTCTGCGGCATCGGGCTGGTGCAGGCGGAAGAGCTGGGCTACACGATGGCGGGGGAGGCCCGGCCGCCGCTCCTGGCGCCGGCGTCGGCCGTGCTCTATACCGGGACCCGGGCACTCGTCTACCGGGCGGCGCCCGGCCGCGAAGAGCCGACCTACGAGGGCGTCGCCATCCGCCTCGGCCCGCGGGTCGGGGAGGAGTACGTCGTCCTGTCCGGGCTGTCCGAAGGGGACGAGGTGGTGGCGCACGGCGCGTTCCGGATCGATTCGGCGCTTCAGTTGACGGGGCGGCCATCGATGATGCGGCCGGCCGACGAACCGGCCGCGGCGGCCGCCGAACGCGCGGAGGCCCTGGAGACCCGGACCGGCGCAACGGATGCTTCCGCGCCGGTCGGGACCCCCGCCGTTTTCCGCGATGCACTGACGGAAGCGGTGCGCGCGTACTTCGCGCTGCAGACCGCGCTTGGCCGGGATGAAGCGGCGGAGGCCCGCACCCGGGCGGCTGCGCTCCAGGAGCGCCTGCTGGCGGTCCCGCTGGACGGGCTCGATGAGGCGGCGATGGAGGTCTGGACGGGACGGGGCATCCCCGCCTACAAGGCGGCGGTCCGGCTGGCGGCGGAGACGGAGCTGGCGGCGCAGCGACGCGCCTTCCGGACGCTCTCGGCCGAACTGGAGGCGCTCCTGCGGCGCTTCGGTCCGCTGGAGGGCGTCACGGTCCGGCGGGCCTTCTGCCCGATGGCGTTCGACAACGAGGGCGCCTACTGGCTGCAGCAGGACGCGGCCATCCTCAACCCCTACGAGGGCTCCCGCATGCCCCGCTGCGGCAGCATCAAGGAGGTCTTGTGGGAGGAGACGCCATGAAGCCGACCGATCTTCCGCTCTACACGAACGGTGACGGCCTGGTGGCGCGGGGCATTGCGTTCTCGCTGGAGAACCGGTTCGTGATTCTGCTCGTGGCGCTTCTGCTGATTGCGGCGGGGCTCTATACGGCGCCGTTCGACTGGGATCTCGGCGGCCTGCCGCGCGACCCGGTGGCGGTGGACGCCATCCCCGATCTCGGCGAAAACCAGCAGATTGTCTTCACCGAGTGGACGGGCCGGAGTCCGCAGGACATCGAGGACCAGATCACGTATCCGCTGACGACGCGCCTGCTCAACATCCGCGGCGTCCGCACGGTGCGCAGCTTCTCCATGTTCGGCTTCAGCAGCATCTACGTTGTCTTCGAAGAGGGCGTCGACTTCTACTGGTCGCGCGACCGCGTGCAGGAGAAGCTGAACGCCATCCCCCCGGAGGAGCTGCCCGAAGGCGTCCGGCCGCGCCTGGGACCGGACGCGACGCCGCTGGGGCAGGTCTTCTGGTATACGCTCGAGGGGCGGGACGCGGCGGGCGAGCCGACCGGCGGCTGGGACCTGCACGAGCTGCGCGCCATCCAGGACTGGCAGGTGAAGTTCGAACTCCTCGCCGTGCCCGGCGTCGCGGAGGTCGCCTCGGTCGGGGGCTTCGTGCAGGAGTACCAGGTGGAGGTGGACCCCGACGCCCTGCGGGCCCAGGGCGTGACCCTGCCGCAGGTGGTGCGCGCCCTGCAGGAGAGCAACATCGACACCGGCGCGCGGACCATGGAGATCAACCGCGTCGAGTACATCGTCCGCGGCCTCGGCCTGGTGGAGCGCATCGCGGACCTGGAGAACGCCGTGGTGCGGGTGGCCGACAACGTGCCGATCCGCGTGCGCGACGTCGCCCGCGTCTCGCTGGGGCCCGCGCTGCGGCGGGGCGCGCTCGACAAGGACGGCGCCGAGGCCGTGGGCGGGGTGGTGGTGGCGCAGTACGGGGTGAACCCGATGGCGGTGCTGCAGCGCGTGCACGCCAGGCTGGCGGCCATCGCCCCGTCCCTGCCGGCGCGCACCGTGCAGGTCGCCGGCGCCGACGGGACCGCGCGGACGGTGGAGAGCCGCGTGACGGTGGCGCCGTTCTACGACCGGTCGCACCTCATCGAGGAGACGCTCGGCACGCTGGAGGAGGCGCTGACGCTGCAGGTCCTGGTGACGGTGCTGGTGGTGGTGGCGATGCTGATGCACCTGCGCAGTTCGATCCTCGTCTCGCTTACCCTGCCCGTGGCGGTGCTGATCTGTTTCGTCGCCATGCGCGTCTTCGGGATCACCGCCAACGTGGTGGCCCTGGCCGGCATCGCCATCGCCATCGGGACCATCGTCGACATGGGCATCGTCCTGACCGAGAACATCCTGGAGCACCAGGAAGCGGCGGCTTCGGAGGATTCGTTTCTCCGCATCGTCTACCGCGCGAGCACCGAGGTCGGCGGCGCCATCCTGACCGCGGTGGCGACGACGGTGATCGGCTTTCTGCCGGTCTTCTTCCTGCTGGGCGACCAGGGGAAGCTCTACCGCCCGCTTGCCTTCACCAAGACCTTCGCCCTGGCGGCGTCGCTCGTGGTGGCGCTCTTCCTGCTGCCGCCGCTGGCGCACCTGCTGCTCGGCCGCCGGCGCGCGACAAAGGGGGCGGCCGCGACGCCGCCGGCGCAGCGGAAGCGGCGGGCGCTGGCCTGGAACCTGCCGGTGCTCGCCGCGGTGCTCATCGTCCTGGCGGGGTGGTGGCTGCCGCTGGGGCGGGCGCGGGGGCTGGGGTGGAACCTGCTCCTGGTGGGGCTCGTCATCGGGGGGCTCTTGCTCTTCTTCCGCCTCTTCCGGGCGGGCTACGAACGCATCCTGCGCTGGTGCCTGGCCCGCAAGGCCGTCTTCCTGCTGATGCCGCTGGCGCTGCTGGTGGCCGGCGGGGCCATCTGGGCGGGCCTCGGGCGGGAGCTCATGCCGCGGCTGGACGAGGGGGCGTTTCTCTTCATGCCGTCGGCGATGCCGCACGCGTCGATCGGCGAGGCGCGGGAGATTCTCCGCACGCAGGACAAGGCCATCCGGTCCGTGCCGGAGGTGGCCTCGGCCGTCGGCAAGCTCGGCCGGGTCGACAGCCCGCTCGATCCCGCGCCGGTCGGCATGATCGAGACCATCATCCATTACCGGCCGGAATACCTGGAGGACGAGCGGGGGCGGGTGCGGCGGTTCCGCTACGACCCGGACGCGGTCGCCTTGGAGGCCGACGCGGCGGGCGCGCCGGTCCGCGCGCCGGACGGCAAGCCCTACTACACCCGCGGCGTCCACGTCCGGACCGAAACGGGCGCGCTCGCGCCGGACCCCGACGGCGAGCCGTTCCGCGTCTGGCGGCGCCCCCTCGACCCGGCGCTCAACCCGGACCGCGCCGCGTGGTCGGGCATCCGGACGCCGGACGACATCTGGGACGAGATCGTCCGCGTCGCGCGGGTGCCGGGGGTGACCTCCGCCAGCAAGCTGGGCCCCATCGAGACGCGCATCGTCATGCTCCAGAGCGGGATCAAGGGGCGCGTGGGCCTGCGGGTCGCCGCCCGCGGCAAGCTGACCCTGGCCGACCTGCAGGAGGCCGGCGTGGTCCTGGAGCAGGCGCTGAAGCGCGTGCCGGCCATCCGGCCGGAGACGGTGAGCGTCGACCGCCTCACCGGCAAGCCGTACCTCGAGCTCGACATCGATCGCGCCGCCATCAGCCGCCACGGCCTGAACGTGGTCGATGTCCAGCGGATCCTCCAGGCCGCGGTCGGCGGAACGGTGGCCACCCGCACCGTGGAGGGGCGCGAGCGCTACGCGGTCCTGGTCCGCTACCTGCGCGAGCTGCGGGATTCGCCCGAGGCGCTGGGCCGGGTCCTGGTGCCGACCGCGAGCGGGGCGCACGTGCCGCTGCGGGAGCTCCTGGTGGACCGGACGATCCGCTTCCGCCGGGGCCCGTCGGTCATCAAGGGGGAGGACGGCGGGCTGGTCCTGTACGTCACCTTCGACACGCGCGCGGGGGTGGCCGTGGTCGACGCGGTCGAACAGGCGAAGGCGGTGCTCGACGGCTGGCGCGCCAGCGGCGAGCTGACGCTGCCGGCGGGGATCCAGGTCGAGTTCGCCGGCGCGTACCAGCGCTACCTGCGGACGATGGAGCGGCTGCTGGTGCTGGTGCCGCTGGCGCTGGTGCTCATCTTCTTCGTGCTCTACCTGGAGTTCCGCCGGGTCGCCACGACCGTCATCGTCTTCTCCGGGGTGGCGGTGGCGTGGGCGGGGGGCTTTGTGCTGGTCTGGCTCTACGGGCAGCCCTGGTTCCTGGACCTGGCCGTCGGCGGGGTGTCGCTGCGGGAGGTGTTCCAGGTCGCCCCGATCAACATGAGCACCGCCGTCTGGGTCGGCTTTCTGGCTCTCTTCGGCATCGCCACCGACGACGGGGTGGTGATGGCGACCTACCTGGAGCAGTCCTTCCGCAACCGGGAGCCCGCCGGCCCGGCCGCGGTGCGGGAGGCCACGGTCCGCGCCGCGCGCCGCCGGGTGCGCCCCTGCCTCATGACCACGGCGACGACGCTGCTGGCGCTGCTGCCGGTGCTCACGAGTTCCGGGCGCGGGTCGGAGATCATGCTCCCGATGGCGATCCCGGTCTTCGGCGGGATGCTGATCGAGGTGGTGACGATGCTGGTCGTCCCGGTGCTCTACTGTGCGGTGCGGGAACGGGGCGGCTGGCTCGGTCGCGGGGCGGCGCCGGCGGCGTAACGGGGCCGGCGGCGGCCGCTTGCGGCGGCCGGGCCCGGCCGGCATCCGGAGCGGACAAAATCCTTTACACACGACGCCGGCGGGCGTATACTGCCGCGCCGACGCCGGGGATCCTCATTTCCCGGCCCGCAGAGGGGACTGTGGCATGCCCGAAGAGATCCCGGTCGAATCCATCGAGGACGGGATGATCCTGGCCCGCGACGCCGCCACCGACGACGGCAACGTGCTCCTGGCGGTGGGGACGCGGCTGCAGACGCGGCACAGCGGCCTCCTGGGCCGCCGCGGCATCGCCACCGTGCTGGTGGCCACCGACGAGGCCGACGCCGCGCTCGAACCGGATCCGCTGCTGGCGGCCACCGGCGGCGGCGAACCGGACGAACGGCTCGAACGGGTCCGGACGCGGCTGGAGCATGTCTTCGGCGAGGTGCGCGAGGATCCGCACATGGAGATCCTGTTCCAGCTCGCGCTGGAGCGCGCCCCGCGCATCGCCGACCAGGTCTAGCCCGAGGAGCGGCACGTGACGGATCCCCGCCAGATCATCGAGAACATCAACGAGCTGCCGACCCTCCCGACGGTGGTGGCGAAGGTCAACGCCCTCGTCAACTCCTCCTCCGCCTCGGCGGGCGACATCAACGACGTCATCAGCCGCGACCTGTCGCTGAGCAGCAAGGTCCTGAAGCTGGTCAACAGCAGCTTCTATGGCTTTCCGCGCCGCATCACGAGCATCACCCACGCGGTGGTGATCCTCGGCTTCAACACGATCCGCAACCTCGCGCTCTCCGCCTTCGTCTTCAGCACCTTCCGGCAGGGGGAGCAGGGCTTCGACAACCAGGCCTTCTGGCGGCACTCCATCGGCGCGGCCGTGGCGGCCAACGCCACCTCGCAGGTGCTGGGCCTCCCGCAGGGCGAGAAGGAAGACGCCTTCATGGCCGGGCTTCTCCACGACGTGGGGAAGGTCGTGATGTGCGAGTATCTCCACGACGAGATGGGCCGCATCATCGGCCAGGTGGCGGAGCGCGACTGCCTCTTCGTCGAGGCGGAACGCGACCTGATGGACTTTACGCACGCCGAGCTCGGCGGCAGCCTGCTCGACGCGTGGAACCTGCCGGTCAACATCGTCACCCTGGTCGAGCGCCACCACGCGCCGGAGACCGCGGGGGACCACGCCCGCATGGCCGCGGTCATCCACTTCGCCGACATCGTCAGCCGCAGCCTCTGCTTCGGCAGCGGCGGCGACGACCGCATTCCCTGCGTTTCGGGCGCGGCCTGGGAGATGCTGGAGCTTTCGCGCCCGCAGGCGGAGCAGATCATGGACCTGACGCTGCAGGAGATGGATCGCGTCGGGGCCTTCCTCGAGCTCGCCTGATTCCGCCGTCCGCGTCCGGCCGATTACAGGAAACGCGCATGCCCGAGGACACGCGGGACACCATCCTCATCGTCGACGACGAAGAGAGCTATCGCCTCATGCTCCGGGGGCTCCTGGAGAAGAAGGGCTTCCGGGTCATCGAGGCCGGCGATGGCGAGGCCGGCATCGAGACCGCGCGCGACCGCCAGCCCGACCTCATCCTCATGGACTTCAACATGCCCCGCCTCAAGGGCTCCGAGGCGGTGGCGCGACTGAAGGAAGAGTCCGCGACCCGCGAGATCCCGATCATCGTCGTCAGCGCCCGCGAGGACAGCCAGGACCTCCTCAACAGCTTCGCCAACGGCGCGAACGACTACGTCCGCAAGGTGTTTCACCACGAGGAGCTGCTGGCGCGGATCCGCACGCATCTCTCCATCGCCCGTCTCGGCAGCGAACTGCGCGAGACCAACCGCAAGCTCCGCAACGCCAACGCCTCGATCCGCAACGACCTCCACTACGCCGGCGAGATCCAGAAGTCCATCCTCGCCCAGCGCCTGCCGCGCGTCGACGGGGTCGGCTTCGCCTGCCGCTACGTTCCGTGCGAGGAGACGAGCGGGGATCACTACAGCACCTTCTGGCTGGACGAGGATCACGTCGGCATCTGCGTGGCCGACGCCTCCGGCCACGGCGTGGGCGCGGCGATGCTGGCCGTCTTCCTCAAGGGGCAGCTGGAGTATATCAGCCGCGCCGACGGGTCGCCCCGGGGCGAGGTCCGCAGCCCCGCGGAGGTGCTGGACCGCATCAACCAGACCCTCTGCGACAAGGCCTTCGGCCGGGAGTTCATCAGCGCCATCTACGGCATCCTTACGCTCTCGACCATGGAGTTCCGCTTCGCCAACGCCGGGCACCCGTACCCCGTGCTGCTGGCGCCGGACGGATCGGTGCTTGAGGTGGAAACGCGCAACACCGTGCTCGGCATCTTCCGGGACAGCACCTTCGAGGACGCGGCGGTCGCCATCGAGCCGGGCGCGACGCTCTTTCTCTATACCGACGGGCTCATCGAGAGTCGGCGGGCCGACGGCGAGCAGTACGATGTCGAGCGCCTGCTGCACACCCTCGGGATGGGCGTGGGGCTGGCGGCGGACGACCTGGCCGAGCGGGTGATGGAGTCGGTCTCCTCGTTCCGCGAGGATTTTCCGCTCGAGGACGACCTGACCTTCCTTCTCCTCCACCGCGAAGCGGACTGAGCCGCAGCACCCCAGCGCCGCAGCACCCCGCAAGTTGGCGATCATTCCCTCTCCCTCTGGGAGAGGGTCAGGGTGCGGGCGGCAAGCCTGAGCAAGGTCAACTCCCTCACCCCGGCCCTCTCCCAGCGGGAGAGGGAGAACCGAATACCCCGGCAGTTTCGGATTTCCTCTGGCATTCCCGCGCCGTGGGCGTATACTGTC
>CAZKKD010000007.1:0-25198 GCA_964553265.1 uncultured Planctomycetales bacterium
CCACCGCTTCGCCCAGCACCACCCCCACAGCCCCCCCCGCAAGGCCGTCTTCGGCGACGCGGACTGAGCCCGCGGCCCGGCCGCCCGCACCGCTCCCCCTGCCGACAGAACGGCCGCTCCCCGGATTCCCGGGGAGCGGCCGTCGTGACGCGTTGGCGTGTGCGGCCTGTCGAGGTCAGGGGTCAGGCGTCCGCCGCCCCGGCCCGCGCGCCCAGCGTCTTCGCCGCGAGGCGCAGGAACGTCGACGGCAGCAGCACCTCGTACCGGTCGGCGTCCAGCCGCCCGATGGTCTCGGCGACGCCGTCCATGTCCATCGCGTAGCAGTTGACGTGGACGGGGATGAAGCAGGGCGTCTCCTCGACCGCGGCGACCTGCCGGATGGCCTCCAGCGTCGCGTCCATCTTTCCGGCCAGCACCTTGCCCGGGAAGTAGGCCCGGCCGTTGATGACCCGTTCGCGCTCGTGCGGGATGGCGTGCCATCCCTGGAAGAAGCCGACGCTCTGCGGCATGTGCGTGCAGTAGTCGCGGATCACCGCGTCGTCCATGAAGTCCACGCCGTAGGTGTCCGGCGCCGCGTCGGCGTTGATGCCCCAGACGTCGTCGCCGGCGATGCGCCGCGCGCTGCGCCCGTCCGGGAGCCAGTCGAGCATCCGGTTGATGGGCCAGGCGCAGGTGAGGTCCAGATCCTTCATGATCGCGTCGCTGCGGACCATGTAGTCCCGCCGCGCGTCGGCCGGGTCGACCCCGTCGCCGCGGCTGTCCGCCCAGCGCGAAAGGTAGGTGTAGCCGATGCCGGAGGGCCCGCAGAGAATCTCGTCGTTCGGCGTGCGGGTGGCGTAGTAGTACTCCAGCATCGCGGGCCCGAACCGCGTCTGCAGCGGCGGCACGGCCCAGCCGAACGGGACGCTGCCCCGGCTCGCCCGGGTCCACTGCCGCTTCTGGAGGTCCGCCATCGAGTGCGGGGCGTCCCCGTCGGAGAAGACGAAGGTGAGGTACGCCTTCTTCGGGTCGAGCGCCGGCACGTCGGTCGGCAGCGCCTGGCGGAAGGGTTCCTTCGCCTGGACGTGGCGGTGAAAGCTGAAGTTGAGGTTGCGCGTCATGCAGAAGGGCACCAGGCCGTGGCGGCTGGCGAAGTCGACGATGGAGCACTCCCCGTCGTCCCGGTGGTGCCACCCCAGGACGTGCGCGTAGAGCGGCGAGGCGCGATAGATGTCGCCCAGCAGCGCGCGCTCGCCCGGCTTCGAGACCGGGTTGGTCGTGAGCCGGTAGCTGAAGCCCCGCTCGGCCACGATCCAGTCGACGATGTCGATGCTGTAGGTCTCGCGCGGCCAGGCGTTGGCGTGCAGCACCTCCGGCGCCGTCCGCGGACGCAGATGCGTCGCCGCCCAGGCCATCGCCTCCAGCCGACTGCGGAAGGCCGGCGTCGGCAGCGGATCGACCGCAACCCCGCGGGCGCGCACCGCGTCGGCCTGGTCGGGCGTCACCAGCACCCGGTCGTCCAGCCCCGCCAGCGTAATCCCCAGCGACAGTTCCCACTCCGGGTCCTGCGCGCCGAGGACATAGGCGCCGCTGGTCTGCGGCAGCAGCCGGTCCAGCGCCTCGTCGGGGGTGACGCGCGCGGCCGCGAGGTCGTAGTGTTCGTACCATTCGATCCAGTGCCCGTCGGTCTCCGCGTCGGCGAGCAGGTAGAGCGCGGGGCCGGCGCGGTTGACAATCCCCTGGAGCGTAACCCAGAGCAGGCGATCCGTGCGTTCGGGAATGTCGTCGACGACCGCATAGGTGCGGGGGGCGCTCATGGCGCAGTCCTTTCGTGAGAATCTTCGCGTGCGGGCAGTGTGCACTCGTTCCGTACCGGGACGCGGTTCCGCATCCCGGCGGCGTTGCTCGTGCGGGCGGGGCGCAGCCGGTCCGCCGGTGGGGCGCCCCGTTCGGTCATGATGCAATCTCCTTTTCGACATCGATCAGGCAGACATCGTTGTGTCCGTCTTCATCCCGACGGCAGAACACGACGCGCGTGCCGTCGGGGCTGAATGCGGGATGCGGATGATAGAGCGTATTGGCAATGGTAAGCGCCTGGTTGTGCCGCACCAGGGGCGTCAACCGATCGGCCCGCACGTCGAAGAGCGCAACGTGCTGCTCGTCGTCGCCGACAATATGATCGCCGTCGCAGTTGCTGATGAAGTGGCAGAAGCCATGCCGGGTCAGGATCGATTCGGCATCGGTGCGCGTGTCCACCCGGCAGACGGCCGTCGGCTCGCCTGCACAGCGCCGGACGTAATCCACGTGACGCCCGTCGGCGCACCAGTACTCGTGGCCGATGGCGAGGTCAGGCGTTTCCTGGTACCGCAACGGCCGGATATCCGACCCGTCCCAGCGCATGAGCCAGAGCCGCTGGTCGACCCGGTCCCAGGGGCCTTCGTGGCAGTACATCAGGGTCGTCGGGTCGGTCGGGCAGAACAACAGATGCTGCAGGTGCCGCTTCTCTTCGTGCACCTGCCAGACGCGCGCGCCGTCCGCGGTGGCGACCCAGAACCGTGTCCACGGGCGCGCCTCGAATCGGCGCACGAAGTCGGACGGACCGTCCTCGGCCTTGTCGTACGGGCCAATCTCCATGAAGCCGAGGTACTGGCCGTCGCCCGAGATGTCCATCAGCAGGAACGTGCCGTTTTCCGGCGTGGGATGCCGGTAGACCACCGTCTCCTCCAGGGAATCGATGTCCAGCCGGTGCACGGCATCTCCCTGGGTGTAATACAGAACCGGCCGGCAGGGATCGATGCTGGGACGCCCCGGGTCCAGCGCGGCCTCGGTCAGGCGGCGGAGGCGTTGTGCAACCAGGTCGTACGCGTAGATCTGCCAGCTCCCCGTCCGGTCGGACCGAACGATCAGGGTCTTCCCGTCTGCAGTGAAATTCGCCCGGTTGAAATAGACATGGGTATTGTTGCCAACCCCACCGGTCAGGACCTCGTAGGCGACCCCCGTCTCTTCATCGACACATTGCCTGGGCGGAGCGCTCTTCCAGCTCCCCAACGGCCAGGCATCCCCCGAACCATCCGTCATGTCACAGTCCCTTCGTCTCTGGTCTCCTCGCCCGTTCGTGCGCAACCCTGCGCATTCTCACCGGAACGGCCCCTTGCCTGCAATGGGCTGCGTCGGCGGCGCGACCGTTTCGCCCAGGCTGGTGATGAGCTGCCGCTGCATGGCGCGCACGCGGTCGGCCTGGGCGGGGTCGGCGATCCGGTTGTCCAGTTCCCACGGGTCGGCCTCGCGATCAAAGAGGAGATCCTCCCCATCCGCCCGGTGGACAAACTTCCAGCGCTGGTCGGCGCACAGCTTCCACGGCCCCATTTCGGAAAAGGCCCAGTCCCGATGATGATCCGTCTTCCCGAGGAGCACGTTCCAGTAGCTTAGGCCGGGCGAGGACGGAAAGTGCGCCGTCGCGTCGGCCCCGAGGCCCGCGGCCTCCAGCAGCGTGCACGGCAGATCGATGCTCTCCGCGAGCGCGTCCCGCTCCACGCCGGCGGGGATGCGCCCCGGCCAGCGCGCCGTCACCGGCGTGCGGACCGAGGTGTCGAAGGGTTCGCACTTTCCCTTGCGGTTGCGATGGCCCATCATGTCGCCGTGGTCGGCGGTGAAGACGACGATGGTGTTCTCCTCCAGGCCGAGCCGGTCGAGCGCCTCCAGGAGCGCGCCGATCTCGTGGTCGCAGTGCTCGATGAGCGCGCAGTAGGCGGCGCGGATCTCGCGGTAGCGGGCGATGGCGTCGGGGTCCTCCACCCCTTCCGGCGGCGGCATCTCTTCGGCGCGGTAGCGCGCGGCATACGGTTGCGGCGGATCGTAGGGGAAGTGCGGGTTGCAGAAGCTCGCGTGCAGGAAGAACGGCTTCGCCCCGTCGTACCCTTCCAGCCACGCCCGCGCGTGCCGGCCGATGAGCCCGTCCATGCTGTCCTCGGGTGGAAAGGGCAGCGGGTCGCAGAGGTGCAGGTCCTCGGCCAGGCGGGCGCGGTAGGTCTCCAGCCGGCCCTGCTTCTCCAGGTGGCGCGTGTAGGTGCAGTCGAACCACGCGACCAGCGACTTGCCGCTCATCTCCACCACGTCGTCGAAGCCGCGGTCGTGAATCTCCTGCCGGCGCGCGACCAGGTCCAGCTTCCGCAGGCCGGAGTGGCTGTGGACCTTGCCGATGATCGCGGTGTGGTAGCCCGCCCCCTGGAGCGCGTGGCCGATGCTCGGCAGGTGCTGCGGCCACTGGTCGTCGAAGTCGCCCCAGGCGCCGTTCCCCTGGCTCGCGCGCAGGCCGTACCACCAGGTAAACCGCGTCGGCACGCAGAGCGGGCAGGCGCTGTAGGCGTGGGTGAGCGTCGTCCCTTCCCGGCGCAGACGGGCCAGCGCCGGCGCACGCAGTCCCGGCGCCGCCCCGCCCTCGAAAAAATCGAACCGGTGCTGATCATCGGTGATGAGCAGGATGTTCGGGCGGTCCATGGCGTTCCTTTCCCTTGGGGATGAGGGCCTCTCTCAGTCGCGCGTGCCGGGGGTGCGTCGGCCGGCGGGGTCGCGCGGCCCGCAGGCATCAAAGTCGAACGGCACGAAGCCGAGCGCAAGTGCGGGCGCGTCCGGCCGCAGATGAAAATCCCCGCCCGAAGCGTCGACGAAGCCCGGGTCCGCCACCACCCCCTCGGGGTCGTGCCCGTGCCGCCGCCACATCGCCCAGTCGCCGCATTCCGGCGGCGTGGCAAAGCCGGCCAGGAAGGTCCAGGCCGATTCGGGAGCGAGGCCGAAGGCTGCCGCCAGGGCGTCGAGCGGAAGGGACAGCTCCGCGCGCCAGCCCGCTTCCGTTTCGGCAGCCGTTCCCGACCAGTCCAGCGCCGGCGGCGCGTCCTGCCCATGCAGAAGAAGAGCCGTCTCCCCGTCGGAAGCCACGCCGAACTGCGCCAGCGCCTCCGGGTGGCCGGCCGGTGCGAGGAAGAGCTCAAGGTGCTCGCGGTTCCAGAGCGCTCCCTCCACCGTCTCGAAGCGCGGCGGCCGGGCCAGGTCGGCGCGCAGGTGGAGCGTTCCGCCCTGCCGCAGCAGGCGCAGCACGCCCGTCCCCGGCGCGGCCCGGTCGACCCCGGTCTGGGAGACAAACGTCTCCACCGTCCGCGCCACCGCCCAGTCGGCGCCGGCGGGCGGCCCGTCCACCGCCGGGAGATCGGCAAGCGGCGCAAAGCGTTCCGCCTCGGCCGCAAAGCCGTCGGGGAAGGGCTGGGTCGCGTGGATCGAGGCCCCGCCGCAGGCGAAGGCGACCGGGCCGGTTTCGCACCAGTACAGGTTCCGCCGGAAGACCGTCTGTTCGGTCGTCCAGCGGCCCGCGGTCAGGTTGCGGAGAATGGGCGTGTCGCGGGCGAGCAGGATGTTGGATTCGAAGACAAGACCCAGGTGGGCTTCGGGACGGCCGTAGGAAATCACGGCATCGCCGCCGTGGGCAAAGATGTTGTTCCGGACCAGGTTGTTCCGACCGTAGTGCTGATTGTAGGCGTTGCGGTTGGCGTTGTGGCAAAGGTTCGACTCGACCAGCACGTCGCTCGACCCCTCGTCGGTGTAGATGCACCAGCCCCCGTACCGGCGGCAGGAGATGTCGTGGATGTGGTTGTAGCACACGCGCGTGCCGGCCGCGTGGCCGAGGAGGTAGACGCCTCCCATGTCGGACAGCACCCCCTGGCCGATGTCGTGGATGTGGTTCCACTCGATCAGGTTGCCGTAGCCGTCGCTCTCGCCGTAGCCCCAGCTCCAACCCGCGGAAATGCCGGAGTAATAGAAGTCGTGAATGTGATTGTGCTCAATGCGGTTGCCGGTGGCCCGCCCGACCAGCACGCCCACCCCGGCCGGGTAGACGCGGCCGCCCGCGGTGATCGTGCAGTCGCGGACCGCGTTGCGGCGGCAGCCGTGCCAGATCTTCACCCCGCCCGCGCCGAGATCCTGGAGCGTGCAGGCCTCCAGCGCGCAATCGACCGAGTCGCGTTCCAGTTCGACGCCGTAGGTGTTGGTGTGCTCGATGCGGCAGCGCTCGAAGACGCAGGTGTCGGCGCGGTGGAGGACAACCGCCCCCGGCACCTCGAAGGAGGCCTGCATCGAATCGGCATAGCCGTCGGGGCAGCGCCACTCGTTGTGGGCGAAGACGATTCCCTCAAAGCGGAGCAGCGCCGCACCGTCGATCCGCACCAGGTGCTGCAGGCGCGGTGCAATCACCTCCGCGGCGTCCAGGTCCTCGCCCGGCAGCGGGATGCAGACGAGCCGCCCCGTGGACCGGTCGAGGTACCACTCCCCCGGCTCGGTGAGCGCTTCGAAGACATTCTCGACCCGGTAGTCCACGCCGTCGCCCTCGCTCCACGCCAGGCGCACGCGCGAGTTGCGGTCCAGCGTCGCGGTGCGGGTGGCCGCATCCACCTCCGCCAGGCGGACCCGCGGGGCAATCCACCAGCCGAAGAACTGCACCTCCACGTCCCGCAGGTTGCGCCAGGTCGCGTCGACGGCGCCCTCGGCGAACCCGAAGCGCGTGCTGCCGCCGCTGTGCCCGTGGCGGGTGTAGTCGGCGTCCAGCGCGCGCTCCACCTGGTGGAAGCCCTCCCGCGGCAGGCGCGGACGCGCCCGGCGCGCACCGTCGATCCAGAGCTGCCGGAACGCCCACCGCCCCGCCGCCACCTCCGGCAGATCCAGGACCCGCGCAGCCACACCGTTCACCGTCTCGTCGCGCCACGCACCCTCCAGGCGCCGGCCCCCGCTCAGAATCGGCGCCTCGCCCGCGCGGGCGCGCCAGACCACCGGCCAGGTTCGGAGCCGCCGGTCCTCCACCCGCCGCGCGCCGCTGTCGAGCGCAGTGAAGCAGAGCGGGGCGTCCAGTTCGTACCGGCCGCCGCGGAGCGTGACGTACACTTCGCCGGGTTCGGACCGTTCGGCCAGCAGGCGGCGGACCCGGGCCTGCGCGGCCGCGGGCGTCCGCAGCGGGCCGTCGGTCCGGCCAGCGTCGGGCGCGTCCAGGCGGCCCGACCAGGCGTCGTCACCCTCCGGCGAAACGAAGAGTTCGATGCGGGATGCAGTTGCAGACATGGTGGGAAGCTCCTCAATCCTGAGCGGGGGATACGGGCAAGCGGCGCGCCGACGGTCCGGCGCGAAGACGCCGGCGGCACATCCGCGCATCCGGTTGCCGATTATCTGACCGGGCGGGAAAGGACCACGCGCGCCGGGCCGGGCCCGACGGGCAGCGCAATCCGCCAGAAACCGTTGCCGAGCGGTTCCACCGGCGCGCCGTCGCACGCCGGCGCCGTCTCGGAAAAGACCACCACCGGGCCACCCTCGACCAGCTCCAGCACGAGGCGGTCGGCCCCCCGTTCGATGGCCGTGACCGCGGCGGGGCCGAGCAGCTTGTCCGACCGGCCCACCACCCCCCAGCCGGCTTCGACCGGGACGAGCAGGAAGAGCCGGTCGGCGAGGCTGGTCAGTTGGCAGGTAAGCTTATCTCCCAGGCGCGCGCCCGCCGCGCCGGCCACGTCCCACGCCACCAGCCCCTCGGGCGGCAGCACCCACGGGCCCGGCCAGGGCTGGAGCAGCATCGACGCATGCACATAGTCCGCCGGGGTGATGGCCGCCTCCAGCGTCACGTCCGCTTCGCCGTGAAAAAGGTTGTAGACGCAGACCGCCGCCGCGCCGTGCGCCAGCGGGGCGATGACCCGGTAGGCGGTCCGCTCCTTCAGCGGGTCGACGAACTCGCAGTCCGGCAGCGGCGCGGCCGGCGCCAGGGGCCGGAGGATCCGCCCGTCCCCGATGCAGAGCGGGCGCACCGCTTCCGCCGGCAGGTCCGCCGGGGCGTCGGAGAGGTAGACCGGCGCGCCGGAGAGCGCCTTGCTGGTCGCCATCGTCGGCCCGCAGACCGGGTCGGAGGCGTGGAACATGTCGTGATCCGGCCAGACGATGGGCCCCAGCCAGAGCGTATTGTGGTACGACTGGTAGAGGTGCTGCCGCGCCTTGAAGGCGTCGTTGAGCTTGTAGTCGATGCTGCAGCGGCTGACCGGGCTGTGCGTCCAGTGGAACGCGCAGGCGTGGTTGTGCGCCATGCAGTTGATGAGCGGCAACCCGCGCGCGTGCGTCGCCGCGTCCAGGCCGCGCGCGTTGCAGACCGCGGCGCGCGCCGCATTGGCCGTCCCGCGGTACTGCTCCAGGTTCTGCGCCTGGTTGTCGACCTTGACGAAGTCAAAGCCCGCCGCGCCCGTTTCCATCATCGCGCCGTAGAACGCATCCGCCGCCGCCTGTTCGGGCCGCGGCAGGCAGCCGCCGCCGGGCACGGGCATGAGCGCGTCGTCGAGCCCGTCGAGCGCGTGATCCGGGTGGACGTTTGCCCAGTAGCCGTTGAAGTTGAGCCAGAGGCCGAACCAGGCAATCCCCGCCGGGTCGCGCCGCGCCAGGAGCGGCCCCCAGCCGTCGGGGAACTTCTCGTTCGGATCGAAGCGGGTGAGCTGCCGGTCGCGGTGGCTGACGTGCCCGTCGTCGACCAGCACCCAGCGCACCGGCGCCGGGCCGGCCGCGAGCGTATCGACCGCGTCGAGGAGGAGCGCCGCGTCGATCCCGCCCTTGTACTCCTCCCAGCTGCACCAGCCGAGGTGCGCCAGGACCTCGGGGTACGTCTTCTCTGCGCGGGGGCGCACCCACCGGCCGAGGGCGGGATGCGCCGACAGGTCGGCCCAGAGCCTGCGCAGGGCCCCGGCTGCGGTCGCGTCCCGCCGCCAGGCCAACAGCGGCAGGTCGCCGGCCACCGGCTCGGTCCCCAGCGTGCCGCAGACAAGCGTCGGCGCGCCGTCGGGGTCGACCTCGATCCAGGCGATGCTCTCGTCGCCGACCAGCGCCTGGAGCGCCAGGCATCCGCCCCCCGCGAGCCGGAAGAGCGCGGTCGCGCCGCCCGGCTTCGGCGTGCCGAGCCCGTCGACCTCCATGTAGCGCGGCGCGTGGAGGACGCCGAGGTCCGGGCCGGTCATCCACGGCAGCACGCGGTTGGCGTTCATCGACCACCGGTCCGCCACCGCCCACCCCGCCGCGCTCTCCACCCGCCAGCACTCGCCGCTGTAGAAGCACGCCCGCTCGAACGCCGGCAGCGTGATCTTCCGACGGAAGAGCACGCCCTCCTGCGGCGTACCGGAGAAGCCGGTCTCGATCGCGATGTCGTCCGCTGCGTCGGCCAGGTCCAGGTGTGCATCCATGGTGTGATCTCTTCCAAGCTGTCAGTCGGTCGGTCAGCGTGTGCGACGGGGGTTCAGTAGTGATTGCTGTCCATCTTGTCCCACGAACCGCCCAGCGGCGTGTCGTGGAGAACATCCCACTGGGTGTGATCGATCTCCGTATCGTTCACCCAGTTCGTCCACAGCGTCGCCGAATACCAGATCTCTTGTGGCAGCTTGGCGGTGTGGCCGTCGAAGTAGGAGAAGCGCACCCGGAAGTGCTTGCCCGGCGCGCGCTTCACCGCGGTGTAGTGCTCCCAGACCAGCCCTTCCTTCGTGAAGGTGTGCCGGAACTGGGGGATGTAGCGCTCCGACTCCCAGGGGATGTAGGTCCAGTCCCCGCCCGCGCCGGTCAGCTTGCCGTCCGCGTCGCAGGGGACCAGCTCGAACGCGGCGGAGAAGGAGAAATCCTTCGTCTCGAGATAGTTGTCCGCCGCCCAGACCGAGATGCGCACCGGCGCGCCCGGGTCCTCCAGGACGGGGCTCAGCCAGGCGCTGTCGTCCTCCCCCTTCTCCCACTGCTTGATGAGGAGGCTCTTGCCGCCTTCGCGGCGGGCCACGTCGCTCACCTCGGCCTGGTGGATCGCGTCCCAGCCCTCGGCGCCGTCGGCGAAGTCGGTCGCATAGATCACGGTCGCGTCCTCCTCCTCGCCGGCGGGCAGGGATCCCGCGGTCAGCAGCAGCAGTCCCGCCGCCGCCAGGAGCGCCCCGGCCCAACCGCCCGTCCGGATCCCGGTCCAACCCCGTTGCCGTCCTGTCGTGCGCATCGTTCCGTCCATATCCTCATCCTTTCCGACTCCGTGAAACAAAGGTGTCCATCTCTGGTGCTCGCCCAGGCGTGGTCGAAAGCATCCACGAGGGTCAGGTGTCGACACTGCATCGCGGCATCGTTGCGCCCCTGCGTCCGCGCCCGCCGGACCGCCCGGCGCCGGACACCGCACAGGATCCCCTCTCCCCCTGGGAGAGGGTGAGGGTGAGGGAACAGTGCAACCGCCCTCACCCCGGCCCTCTCCCGGCGGGAGAGGGAGACCGCTGCCTCCCGCGCCCTACCAGGGAACGAAGCTGTACGGGTCGTCCGACGGCTTCAGTTCGCGCTGCTGGTACAGGCTATAGCTGGTGTCCTTCTCTTCCGGCAGCAGGTCTTCCAGCGGCGGCAGATCCCCGGGCGGCGCGTCGGGCGCCGTGGGGCTCTGCGCCACCACCAGGTCGCCCGGGTCCGTCATGCGGAACCAGAAGACATGCCCGTTGCTGCCCGCCGCACAGACCACGCGGATCTCGTTCCAGCCCTGCTGCAACGCCACCTGCGTCGGCCGGCCGAACTGGACGCCGAAGCCCTTGCCGTCTTTCGTGCGGCGGACCTGCTTGCCGTTGACGTCGATCCGCAGCCACCAGTCCGCGCCGCTCTCGATGGTGGCGGTGCGCGGCCGGCTGCTCCAGACGTGGGTGACCGCCACCGCGATGTCGCGCAGGCGCACGCCGAAGACGTCGGAGAGCTCGATCTCACCGTTGACCCCCATGCCGTGCATGGCGTCGTTGGGGACGTGCCACATCATCGTCTCGCCGCGGGCGTTGCGGCCCTTGTGGCGGAGGTCGCGGTTGGACGCGAGCGTGTCCAGGTCCTCCCGCTCCAGCGGATCGCCCTGGTCCTTCTCGCCCGGCGCGAAGGGCCCGAAGAAGACCCACCGGTCGATGGGCTTCATCGGAATGCTCCACCGCATGGCGGTCAGCCGGTCGGCCAGCAGGTCGCTGCTCTGCACCCCCAGGTTGGCCAGGAGCAGGCTGTGCAGGCGCACCGTGTGCCAGCGACTGCGCTTGAGCATGTACTGGATGCGATCCGCGGGCAGCGGCTTGTCCTTCGCGTGCGGGTCCGCTTCCTGCGCGGCGGTCGCATCGTCGAACGCGGCGGGGTCGACCTGCAGCAGCACCAGCCGCCCCTTCCCGACCGGCCGCACCGCGGCGTAGCCGCCGAGGAGCGTCGTGGCCCCGTTCGGCGTGGCGGTGATGCGCCGCATCCGCACCGGCATCCGCCAGTGGATGTTCTGCGGACCGACGCCGGCCAGGAGCGGGTGCGCGTCCACCGTCCGCGCCGCGCGCGTGGCGTCCACCGTCTCCACCGTCCAGCCGGCGCCGAAGAGCGGATCGGCCAGGAGCGTTTCGTCCGCGTAGAGCGCCAGCACGTCCCCGCCCGCGTTCAGGAAGTCGGTCATCGCCTTGCGGTGCGCGGCCAGGGCCGCGGCGTCCTCCGCGCGGACCAGCAGCACGTCCGCCGCCGGATCGAGCGCGTCCGCCAGCGGTGCGGCCGCGAAACCGATGGCATCCACGGCGTCGCACGCGGCGTCGGAGAGGCAGCGGACCGTCCTGTCCTGCATGTGCGCCCGCGGCGCGGCGAGGTAGGTGACGAGCTGATCGAGAATCTGCGTCGCCGCCGGCTCCAGGTCCATCCGCCCGGTGACGTCGAGCTGGCAGAAGACAATCTCGCCCTTCCCGTGCGGCCAGATCACCAGCGGCGAGAAGTTGAGGTCGAACTCGCAGTCCAGCAGCGTCCGGAACGGACCGTGCTGCGGCGTCTCGATGATGCTCGACGCCACCGTCCCGCGGCTGAGGCAGTGGTACAGCCGGCTGCCGACCGCCTGGCGGTCGCCCCGCGCCCCGACGGCGTGCAGCGTGCCGTCCCCGCGCCAGTCCCGCAGCGCCTCCGGCTGCAGGTCGGCGACCACCGGGTGCTCCGGCATCCGGGCAAAGACCTGGCGCGGGCCCATGTCCTCGTGGCGGAACCCCAGCGCCCCCAGCGGCCGGCAGTGCTGCTCGAAGACCACCACGCGCAGGCCGTCGGCGATCTGCCCGGCCGTGTACGGCAGGGTCCGGCGGCCGTTCAGTGCCTCGCGGCCGATCACCAGCACGCCGTCGGCGGGCGTTTCGCCGTCGCGCAGCGGCGTGACGTTGACGCCGCGCTTCTTCAGCATCCGCGTGGTGTCGCCCCGCGGGTCCAGGATGGTGACCGAGAGCGCGTCCCGCTCCGCCGGGCGGGGCGGATAGATGGTCAGCCCCAGCGTGTCGGTCGCCACCGTCTGGTCCGTGTCCGCATCCGTCACCGTGAGCGCCAGCTTCAGCGCCGTCGGCGCGTCCACGGCCGGGGCGTCGAAGCGAACCGCCTCCTGGCTGTGGCCGAACGGGCCCAGCCCGGCCGTCGCGCCGCGCTCCAGCAGCACCGCCCCCGTGTCGGCCCGGGTCAGCCGCCAGGCCAGCGTCCAGTGCGCATGGTCCGCGCGGTCGTGGATGAGGCACGCGCTCTTCTCGATGCGATCGCCGCTGGTGTAGTTGTGGTCCTTGCGCGTCAGTTCGCCCACCGGCCCGCCAATCCACGCCAGGTTCGGCGCGCGCGTGGCGTGATCGGCCTCGAGAATCGCCTCGTTGTCGTAGGTCCACGCCCAGGACTTGAACGGCGCCCCGAAGTAGCGCCACGCCCGGTTGCCGCGGGTGAGCGACTGGATGACACTCGCTTCCGCCAGGGGGGAGTGGTTGATCACCTTGTTGTCCCAGTGCTTCAGGCGCGGCAGCACGGTGTTGCAGTACGCCAGGTAGCCGTCGGTCTCCTCCGCGTAGGCGCGGGGACCGTAGCGGATGGCGTTGAACTCGGTCGCCAGCCCCAGGCCACCCTTCTTGTAGTCCACGTGCAGCGGCGCGCTCATCCCCTCCCACAGCATCACCGGCATGTCGCCGCTCTCGGCCCAGATGCTGAACCAGTCCTCCACCTCCTGGGTCGGGATGTGGTTCATGTACAGGTTGCCGGTCGAGACGTCCCCGCCCCGCGGCCCCCCGTGGAAATAGAACGCCGCCTCCGGCGCCGCGTCCTTGTGGAGCTGGTAGGCGAGCGTCGTCTTCACGTTCGACCAGGCCAGGTTGCTCCGCTGGCCAATCTTCCAGGGGTTGAAGTCCATGAAGTTGCCCGGGCTGTTGATCCCCAGCCCGTAGAAGAAGACCGACGGGTGGTTGCGGATCTGCCGGTAGCGCGCCCGCCACCAGGTCTGGTAGTCCTCCGCGATCGCCGGGTCCCCGACGTCGATGAGGTGGTGGATCACCCCGTGCGCCTCCACCGCCACGCCCAGGCGGTCGGCCGTGCGGATGGTGCCGATGGCGCTGCCCAGGTGGTTGGCTTCCCACGGGATGGACGGCTCGATCAGGTTCGACCCCAGCGGCGCCTTCTCGGCGGGCTTGCCCCAGTCGATGACCAGGTGCACCGGGTGGTTGTTGAGCATGGTGTGCCGGCCCTGGATCCAGAACTCGCGCACCCCGAAGACCGTCGGCGTACTCCGGTCCACCTCCGCCCCGTCGGCGTCGGTGATCACCACCTGTCCGCGGTAGAGGTTCGGCTGGCCGATGTCCCAGAGCTGCAGCTGCTCCGCGCTCACCAGCGCCCGGCGGACGTTCCGCCCCGCCTCCAGCGTCCCGAGCGGGAACGCGTGCTCCAGCACCGGCTCCGCCGCGTCCGGCGCGTAGACCCGCAGCGTCGCGGTCAGCCCCGCCGTCGGCGCCGCGGCGTGGATCGTCACCTCCGGCTCGATGCGGACCAGGCCGCGCGTCGCGGTCCGGTACCAGACATCCTCCACCGTCACCGTCGTCGGCCGGCTCTCCAGGTAGAAGAGATCCCCCGGCCCCGACAGCCCCACCTGGTAGACCCCGCGGTCCCAGCCGCCGTGGTCCACCTGCGCCTGGATGCCGTCGACGAGGTCCGCCACCGCGCGGTTCTGGACCGGGTGGCCCATCCCCTTGCGCCCCATCCGCAGGCGGAACTCGTGCGCCTCGCCGGGCGTCAGGTGGTCGGTCAGGTCCAGCACCGCGCCGTAGGCCGGCGCCTCGCCGACCGGCTCCCCGTCGACATGGACCGCGCACGCGTACTGCACGCGGTGGATGTTGAGCACGATGCGCCGCCCCGCCCAGTCCGCCGGGACCGTCACCGTCCGGCGCAGCCAGACCGCGTCGCGCGCTTCTTCGTTGCGCGGCTTCAGGCGGATGCGGCGGGGGAGGTCCACTTCCTGCCACGCCCCGTCCTCGTTCGGTGCATCGGTGGCGCCGGCGACGAACTGCATCTCCCACGCGCCGGCCAGCGCCACGCGCGGGCGGCCCTGCGGCGCATCGACCGTTTCCGCCGCCGCCGCCGCCCGTGTCCAGGCGCCCGCCGCCACAATCGCGATCACCAGCGCCCATGCCCCACCGTTCTGCCGTCTCATCTGCATCCCTCCCCTGGGGTCCCTGGCCGGAGGCCGCGCACCGTCGGCGCGGCCGCGGGTCATTCGCGAATCGTTCCGTCTTCCAGCCGCAGCCGCGGTTCGACCCCTTCGCTCCGGGGCGGGAGCTGCGGGTCGCGCACCAGCGCCAGGGCGAGGCCCGCCGCCTTGGCGATGTAGTCCGCCGGGTCGTACTCCACCCGCGGCGCGTCGATGGGGTAGAAGATGCCGCTGCCGCGGTTGGCGTGGTGCACCAGGCACAGGTCGCGCGGCGGGCGGACGCCGGCCTCGAGGAGCGCCACCATCGCGCCCTTGGCCACGACGTCGTCGAGCACCAGCAGCGCCTCGGGCTTTGCGTCGTGCTGCCACAGGAGCTTCGTGTCCATGTAGCCGCGCCCTTCGGCGGACAGGCCGCTCTGGCTGCGGCGGAACCATTCCGGCCGGGTGCGCAAACCGTGCCTGTCCAGGAGCCGTCCCAGTTTGGTTTCGTCGGCGCCGGTATAGGACAGGAAGGCCACCTCGCGCGCGCCGCGTTCGCGGATCAGTTCCAGCGCGAGGTGAAGCGCGTTGTCGCCGCCGCCGCAGACGCGGTGGGGAATGTCGTGCTGCGCACCCAGGTCCACCAGCGGCACGGCCTTGCGCCGCCAGAGCGGGGCGTAATGCAGGCTTCCCGGGGCGTTGCACTGGGCGGTGATGAGCGCGTCCAGCCATCCGGCCTCCAGGTCCTGGCGCAGGTTCCGGCAGGGGATGCCTTCCTTCAGCAGTTCGTTGCGTTCGATGTAGAGGCGGTGATCCACGCCCTCGGTGTCGAAGTGGTCGCGCGCCGCACGGGCCAGCAGCGCCGCGAAGGGGTGGGTCGGCTGCTCCAGCAGGCTCGGGCCCACCAGCAGGCCGATGCGGAGGACCCGGCGGTTCTGCCGCACGTGGATGCCCCGGCCCCGGTCCAGCGACAGGTAGCCCTGCTCGGCCAGCGTCTGGAGCGCGCGGTTGACGGTCGCGCGGCTGTGCGGATACTCGCCGGCGAGGTCGGCCACCGTCGGCATGCGCTCGCCGACGGCCCATTCGCCGTCGCGGATGCGCCGCAGCACATCGTCGGCGACGGTTTCGTAGGGATACTGCTTACCGCTGGCGGTCGTGGGGTTCATGGCGTGTCCTTCTGGCAAGCTAGGCAGGTTCGACCTGTTCATTGCCCCATTGTGAGCCCCGGATGGCCAAAAGTCAAGCGATCACAGCAAAATAATCTAGGATATCTATCTATAGCGAGTCGCTGCATGGTTTACTGCGTTATGCCCGGCCCCTGCGTACAGGAAATTCGAAATCCTCCCTCCCCGGCCGACGATCCACCGATTTTTCCGCAAAAGTTAGGAAAAATAGGATTGAGTTGCCTGAATTGCAAGGTATACTGCGGGATGAGCCTTTTTCGGTACCAATCCATCCCGGCAGACCGCTACCAGGACAGAAGCGTCAAGGATCCTAGGATAACTTGCCGGGTGGTTCCCATGCGCGGACTCGTGCCCCATCGATGCCGGCGGCAGGGCCGGTCCCGCGGTGCAGACAGGAACGGATGCGGTCCCTCCGCCCGTCGGCGGCCGGACGTCAGGCTTTCGGTTCTGCGGCGCGATCCAGGTGCGGAAAGGAGACTCCATGCGCGGACGGACAGCGGTGCGGTGCACGCTTGTGTGCCTGTTGGCGATGCTCTGGATGATGCTCCACACCGGCCGGGCCGGCGCCGAAGACGCCCGCCGCGTGGCGCTGATGATCGAACAGACCTACAACGATCACTGGGGCCCGGTCGGTACCGAGGCCGCGCTCATCCTCGGCTGCGAACGGATCTTGCGTGAGCATGTCAACGAGGTCGCCAGCATCGGCATCGTGGACTGGCGCTACACCACCGGCATCCAGATCGCCATGCGGCAGGGGCTCTACTTCCCCGTCGGCGAGTCCGCCTACGCGCAGTGGAACGCCCTCCTCGACGCCGACGTCTACATCGAGGCGAAGCTGTCCGAAAAGGAAATGGTCTGGGAAGCCCACACCCCCCGCGGTACGGAGCGGCGCACCGTTGCGCGCCCCTTCGCGCACCCGAAGGAGACCGCGGCCGAACTGGTCCGGCTCGTCTTCGCCGCCGCCGGCGTTCCCATCGATCCGGAGCGCGAAGCACGCCTCGCCGACCCGGAGACGACGGCTCCCGCGCTCTTCCTGGAGTGGGCCAAGTGGATCGGCTACCACCCCCACTGGGCGCACCACGCCCCCTGGGCGGCGCCCAAGACCTCGGCCGACAAGATCATCCGCACCGACCCGGCCTTCGCCCGCGGCATGGCCTGGGCGCTCCACATCCAGCGGCGAAAGGGGATCAACCAGAAGCAGGCCCCCACCGGCATCCAGTTCTTCGAGCAGGCCTTCCACGTCCTCGACAGCCGCCGACACGAGGCTGTCCACGGCATGCTCCGGGGTTGGGTGACCGAGGACCCGAAGAAGCTGGCCGACGCGCTGAAGAGCTTCGAGCGGCCCGAACTCGCCCTCGCCGTCGGCCTCGGGGAGGAGACCTCCTCCGCCGCGGCCGGCATCCTGAGCGAAGAGAACCGCCGTGCGGAGACCGAGGCGAAGGACAACCGCCCCAAGGGTCCCCGCGTGCGGCGCCACCTCGCGCTCGCCCTCGCCGGCGTAAAGAGCGAGCGCCTCGTCGAGGCCTACCGCCTCGTCGCCGCCGAGGACGAGGACGCCTCCGTCCGCGCCGCCGCCGTCGAGGCGATGGGCGCCTGTCCGCCCGCCGCCACCGGCGAGGCCATCCGCACCGCCTTTGCCGACGACGACGCCCCCGAGGTCCGCGCCGCCGCCCTCGCCGCCCTCGCGCGGCAGAAGGCCTGCACGCCCCGGATCGTCGCCGCCGCCGCGGCCGACGCGTCGCCCGTGGTGCGGGGGCGCCTGGTCGCCGTGCTGCCGGCGGAAGACGCCGACGCCCGCCGCGCCGTGCTCCTCCGGCTCGCGGCCGATCCCGATGGTGGGGTCCGCACCGCGGCCTTCCGGGCGCTCCGGGCGGACGAAGGCATTGCCGCCACCGACGCGTCGGTCGCCGGACCGCTCGGCCGGGCGCTGGCCGACGGGGACGCTGCCGAGCGGCGAGCCGCCATCGCCTGGATCCGCGACGACGGGGCCGCCGCCTTTGCCGATCACCTCGCGCCGCTGCTGGCGCCGGACGCCGACCCGGCCGTCCGGGCCGCGGCGGGCCGCACGCTCGCCGCGCTCGCGCCGGAGCGCACGCCCGAAGTGATTGCCGCCTTCCGCGACAGCGACTCCGCCACCGTGCAGATGGCGCTCGCCGACCTCCTGGCCGGGAGCGACGATCCGGCGCACCGCGAACTCCTCTTCGCCCTCCTGGCGCGCGCGTCCGCACAGGTTCGCGAGGGCGTCTGCGACGCCGCCTACCGCGCCATCGGCAGCGACCGCGCCGCGCTTGCGCGGATCATGCGCTTCGACCCCAGCATGCGGGTCAACTTTGCGGCCCTCCGGCTGGCCCGGCGCATCGGCGACCCCGATCTCGTCCGCGACGTCGTCGTCTGGTCCGCCGCCGAACACCCCAACGAGTACGCCCGCGCGCGCGCCCTGGGCCTGCTTGAGGATCTCGACCGGCCGGAGCTGCGCCCCCTCTGCCGCGCGGGGCTGGTCTCCCCCTTCTGGATCGTCCGGCTCGAAGCGGCCGACATCCTCTCCCGGCAGGCCGTCGCCGAAGACACCAAAGCCATCCGCGATGCCGCGGCCGACAAGAGCGCCGAAGATCCGTGGATCGCCATGGCGCTGGAGGATGCCCTTGCACACGCCGAGGGGCGGCCCGCCCCCGAGCGCATCCGCCTCGGCCTCGGCGAGCGGGAGCACACCGAGGGCGGCCACCGGCCCAACGGCTTCCAGGTCTGGCTCGGCCGGATGCCGAAGGATCGCGAACAGGCCCGCAAGATGGTGGAGGAGGGCTTCCGCTTCGGCGCGAAAACCGATTTCTGGGACATCCCCGGCGGCGCTTCGCTCGGCAACTGGGACAACGACAAGGGCTGGCGCAACACCTACGTCCTCGGCGGCATCCTCGACTACATCCGCCGCTACGAAAAGTCCAACGCGTTGCGCTACATGTATTACATCGCCCTCTTCGACGAGCCGGTCAACTTCCGCGGCGGCGAGCTCCGCGACCGCATGCGCACCTTCGCGCTCGAAGCCGGGCGCACCGATCTGCTGCCGATGATCGCTTCCACGCCCCACAACGAACTGGAAGCGGAACTGCCGAACGAACTCCAACGCTCCTTCGCCTACTTCAACGCCCGCCGCTCCGGCGAGATCAGCAACTGGATCGTCCACGTCTACCACCTCACCGCCCGGCGGAAATACCCGGACCTCCGCATCTTCCCGCAGACGCTCAGCTACATGCGCAAGCATAGCCAGGACGCCTTCGATCTCATCAACGCCGACGGCGACTACAGCTGGGTCTACCATTACGGCAACTTCTTCCGGGACGGCTCCATCGGGGCGGTCAACCGCATCCTCAACCCCGGCAAGCCCCTCTGCATGATCACCTGGATGAGCTGGCACCGGCCCAACATTCTCAACGGCAACACCCTCTATGCCGACACCGACTTCCCCATGCACCCCTGGCGCTTCCGCAACTACATGGGCACCTGCTCCGGCCTCGCGCTCTGGGCCACCGGAACGGAAGCCGGCTTCTTCGACCCCATCGGCCTCGGCAAGGCCTCCGACAAGGACGCCCAGGGCAAGCAGGCGCTCGCCCTTACGCTCGAACCCTACTCCCCCACCGCCGACCGTGCGGTCAAGGCCCTCATGGACGACCCCCGGTACTGGGAGGTGGTGGAGGGCAAGCTCGCCCGCGAGCAGCTCGAGGCCGCCCCCGACCACGAGCCCGTCCTCGATGCGATGGACGAGGGCGGCGGCGACGACCTCACCTCCGACATGGCCCTCCGCGAGCTCGAGGACGCCAAGAGCCCCATGGAGGAGGCCCTCGCCGCCGAGCGCAAACGCCTCTACACCCACCTCATGACCGGCATCGGCTACATGAACCAGTTCAACACCGACGCCACCCGCGCGCTCTCCAACCTCCCCAAGCCGGACACGCGCCTGCGCGACACCCTCATCATCTTCGGCCGGGACACCGCCTTCTACGCCGACTGGGGCTACATGCACATGCCGGCCATCGCCCTCACCGGCAACTACGACATGGTCCCGACCTACGACTGCATCGGCAAGGCCGACCTGATGCAGTACGACACCATTCTCCTCAAGGACAGCCGCGACGGGGTGACGCCCGAACTCGTCGAGGCCATCAACCGCTGGCTCCAGACGAAGGAGGGCGGCCTCCTCGTCGTCTCCGGCCACCTCGACAGCGACCACCTTCTCTTCCCCATGCTCCGGCTCCAGGAGACCGCGCCCGCATTCCTCTGGGAGTCCGGCCTCCAGGTCGCCAGGACCAGGCGCGTCGAGGAGACCTACACCCATCGCCGCAAACAGCGCACCCGCGTCGTCCCGCCGCACCTGAAGGCCTTCCGCGTCGGCGGCGCCGAGCGGGCCGACCCGGAGACCCGCCTCGACTGCACCTACGCCGGCGCGGTCGATCCGCTCATCACCACCACCGACGGCCAGGCCATCCTCGCGCGCTGGCAGGCCCCCGCCGGGGTGAAGAGCGTCGTCCTCTTCGACGGCGCCTCCTGGGCCGGGCCGGTCTACACCGAGGCGCTCGAGTCCGCCGTGCGCGCCATCGATCGCGAACGCGGCAGCGACATCGTCCGCAACCGGTGGTGGGGGCACATCGTCTACGAGAACGACGCCTTCGTCATCGACGTCGCCAGCAGCCAGTTCCCCACCCTGCACGAGGCCCGTCCGCGGCAGCACCGGGGCGTCGACAGCATTACCGGCGTCATCAACCCCGAGGTGCGCCACAGGCAGTGCGCCGTCATCCTCAAGGACTACGTCGGCCCCTACGCCGGCGGCAAGGGCGACTGGGCCGTCATGGCCCGGCACGAACTCAAGGCCATGACGCTCGAGGCCCCCGACCGCCTCCGCGTCCACGCCATCGCCCCCACGCGGGTCAGCCACATCGGCCCCGAGAACATCCGCCTTCGGACCACCGACGGCTACGAGGAAACGGACACCCCCATCGCACTCTGGAAACTCATGCGCGAAGGCAAACGCGGCTACTGCTTCGTCGAAATCGAAGGCGGCCGCGAGCTCTACTACGTCGATCCCGACCCCGTCGTCGTGATCGCCGAATAACCCCCGTCCCGCGGCGCCGCCGCGGAACGGGGAACGCATGAACGCATCATCGGCGCGGAGAGGAAAGTCAAAGAACGGGACAAGCGGGACGTTTTCGCGCCGGATCCCGCCCCGGATCCGGGCGTACCCCCCGCCGGATCCACTGTGGGACCGGCCGGATCCGGGCTGCGGACGCCCGGCAACGTCGTCCCGAAAGTAGATTGCAGGTAGATTGCAGAGGCCTCTCATGAGCGCCCCCTCCCACAACGGCCGCCACCGCCGCAGCGAGATCAAGCGCCGCATCGTCGCCTGGATCGACGAGCACGCCCTCCGCCCCGGCGACCGGATCCCCCCCCAGGTCCGCCTGGCCAAACTCCTTGAAACAACGGAGGTTACGGTCCACCGCGCCCTCCGCGAGCTCGCCGCCGAAGGCATTGTCCGCCGCGCCCCCGGCCGCGGCACCTTCGTCGCCCCCCACAGCCCCCACGCCCCCGGCCGCACCGTCTGCTTCGTCCTCCCCGGCGAAGGGCTGGATCGGCCGGATGCGAACCCGGGGTACTGGATGGTGGTGCAGACGGTGTTGCGGGGGTTTCTTCATGCGGCGACGGTGCGGCGGCGGCCGTTTACGATTCGCGCGGTGCGGCGGGACGAGCCGGTGGCGGAGGTGGTGCGGGAGCTGGAGCAGCATTTCGCGGTCTTCTTTCATTATACGCAGGAGCCGCGTGCGGTGATTCACGCGCTGGTGGACCGTGGGCGCGCGCCGGTGGTGTGCCTGGGGCGCGCGGGGGGGGACCTGGACTGTCTGACGGTGGATCACGACCGGACCGCGGGCGTGCGGCGGGGGGTGGAGGCGCTCGTCGCGGCGGGGTACGGCCGGATCGGCTTTGTCGGCAACCGCGCGTTCTGGGGCGACCTGTCGCTGGAGGGCTATGCCGCGGCGCTGGCGGACCGGGGGCTGGCGGTGGAGGCGCGCCGGATCGAGCGGATCGACGGCGACCGCGAGGCGGCGGCGAACGCGGCGGGGTGGCTGCTGGACCGCGCGCCGGAGACGGACGCGATCTTCGCCGACAGCGACCTGGCCGCGCTGGGCGTGCTGGACGGCCTGAAAGCGCGAGACGACGGGACGGCGGACCGGGTGGGGGTGATGGGCTACGACGGGCTGGACGCGCCGCGCTTCGGCCCGCCGCACCTGACCACGATCCGCATTCCGTTCGAGGCGATCTTCGAAACCGGCATCCGGGAGGTGGAGGCGCTGCCGGACCGCCGCACCCCGCGCAGGCACATCGCGCTGGTGGGCGAGATCCTGCCCGGCCGGACCGCCCGCATCCCGGCCGACGGCACGGTGCGGACCGCCGGGGCGGAGGCAGTCCCGGACGCCGAGACCGCGGCCGCCCGATCGGCCTGAGCGAGGATGGACGGCGGGAGATGCGCCGCCGGGAACGTGGGTTTTGTCCCGCCGGCAGAGGGGGACAAGGTTACGGGAACCAGGGCGGGCGTGATGCGTGTGTACCTCCGCCCCTCACCCCGACCCTCTCCCGGGGGGAGAGGGAGAGACGGGCGACCCGGCGCGGGAACCGGCATGCGCACGCGGAACCGGCATGCGCACGCGGAAGTGGCGCGCGGACCCGGGAACTGGCACGCGGACCTGGGGACTGGCACGCGGTCCGGGAAGTGGCACGCGGTCCGGGAAGTGGCACGCGGTCCGGGAAGTGGCATGCGGGTCCGAAAGTGGCATGCGGGTCCGAAAGTGGCATGCGGGTCCGGAAGTGGCAAGCGGGTCCGGAAGCGGGATGCGGACGCGGATGAAGAGGCGGGCACGCGGGATCAGAGACGATGTCTGAAACGGAAGCGATCAGGAGGCAGACCATGCGAAGCGGAATGGAAGCGGGGGCGGGTTGGATGCGGACGACGGTGCTGGCCCTGCTGGCGGCGGGGACGCTGCTGGCCGGGGCGCCGGAGCTGGCGGCGATGGAGCCGGCCGAGCATGTCCGCGGATCGGACGCGCCGACCTTTCGCGCGGGGTATACGCTGCCGCCGCTGACGCGCTTCGGCTGGACGCTGGACTACGAGACGCGCGTCGCGCTCTGCGAGCGTTTCGGCTATGCGCTGGAGTTCGGCGGATACGCGACGATGAAATCGGTCGAACAGGCGCTGGAGGATCCGGAGAGCGTGGGCGGGCGCATCCTGGCGCTGACGGCGTCGGACCCGGCGCGGTATCCGCTGGCCGTCATCTGTTCGCGAGAGTTGCCGAAGGATGCTCCGGACGAGACCTGGACGCGCACCGGCGACGGCAAGTTCGTGAGCGGCAACGGCGAGATCTGGGAGCCGGGGCGGGAAGGCAAGAAGCTGCGGAAGATCTGGAGCCCGGAAGCGCCGGACGCGGTGCTGGAGGAGGCGGGCCGGCTGCGCGCGGACCCGCTGAAGCGCCTGCGCGAGCGGGCGCCCATCGCCATCGTCCTCAACGGCGGCGAGTATGCGCTGAGCGTGGTGGGCGCGCACAAGAAGATCTGGGAGCAGGACCCCCGCGTCCTGGAGGCGAAGGGGGACCGGAGCTGGTACGCCTACATCTCCGCAAGCAAGGCCCGGCAGGAGAAGATCATCACCGAGGCGGTCCGCGCCGCGGCGCCCGACCGGCAGCTCTACATCTACTACACCTGCGGCGGCGGCACGCACCGCAACCGCTACGGCGGCTGGAACAAGTGGTGCTGGGGCTACGAGTGGATGCGGGGGGTCTCGGACCTGCCGAGCGACGAGTCGTACTACCAGCACTTCAACAGCGGCTGGACCGGCGGACGGGACATGCTGACCATGATCCTGAACGCGAAGGCGTTCGAGATCGCGCACGGCGATCCGCTCTCCTACAACTGGCTCTGCGCGGGCTGGCCCCGCAAACAGGACGGGCTGGGCGACCTGGCCATCTACCAGGGCTACGTGAAGGTGCTCTACACCACCGGCATGGTGGGGGCGAACGCGGGCTACTACGCCTACCCGAAGGGCGGGTTCGACGCACCGTTCCCGGAGGATGCGCCGCCGCACTGGCTGGGGCAGATGCTGGCGCTCGGACGGGGCCATGCGCTCTTCTCGTGGCTGGAGCCGTTCCTGCGCGAAGGCGACCTGCTGCCGGGCCCGGCGAAGCATGTCTGGTCGAAGGACCAGGCGGCCTACGAGTTCCCGACCGGCGACAAGGCGGTTCGCGTGGTGGCGCGCAAGCTGCAGAACCGGCCGCACTGGCTGGTGACCGCGTGGGCGGCCGGCGGCGAGGACGCGACGGTGACGGTGACCATCCCGGTCCTCGGCGAGGTGACGCTGGACGCCCGGCCCGCCGGGAGCGTCTACCACGCGACCCGCACCGACGACGGGGCGGTGCTGGACCTGCTCGACACCGATCCGCTGCGCCCGACCGCGGAGACCGACAAGCTGGCCGCCCTGGCGGAGCTGCTGACGGACAAGGACGACTGAACCCAACAACAAAGCAACGAAACCGGAGGCGCACATGCTGGAACACCGACACCTGGGACGCACACTGGCGGGCATGCTGCTGGTGCTGGCCGCGCTGGGGCCGACACAAGCGGGAGAGGGAGAGATGGAACCGGACTGGATGGGAATCGACACCGTCGCGGAAGCGGTCGAACACTGGCCGGAGCGGATCGACACGCTGCTGAACGCCCTCGACCTGGACCGCCCCGGCCTGGCGGCGGTGCGCACGGCCGTGGAAGCGGGCGACCGCACGGCGGCCTGCACGGCGCTGTTGACGTACTACCGCACCGGCGACGGCACCGCCTGGCTGAACCTGATCCACCTCAAGGATATCGTGAGCGCTCTGATGACCCTCCTTGGAAGCCCCCGGTTGGACGATGCGGAGGTCTTCAATGTGGTCGATGACCGACCGTCGCGGAAGCAGGAGATTGTCGACTGGCTGGCCACCGAACTGGGCATGGAGCCCATTCCCTTCGATCCGACCCTTCAGGGCCGGCGCTCCTCGCGGCGGATGAGCCCGGCCGGGCTGCCGAACCGGCGTGTCCGCAACGGGCGCCTCAAGCGGATGACCGGCTGGGCCCCGGCCTTCCGGGATTTCAGGGCCGGCTACCGGGACATTCTCGGCCGCTCCTGACCGGAGCCTTCCAGCGGCCAGCTGCGTTCCACGGTATAGACCCGGCGGTCCCCGAGGACCTCGCTTCGCAGCAGGTGGAAGGCCTCCACCTTGAACGGCGCGGTTCCGAAGCCCTGATGGCGTTTGATGAACTGGCGGACGGTTTCATCGGCGGCATGGTTGACCCGGGCGATGGTCACGTGCGGATGGTAGATGCGCTTTTCCGGTTCGATCCCAATGGCGAAGAGGGCGTCCTCAATCTTCTTGTGCAGCTGAAAGAGGTGGGGGTGTCCGGATCCGAGCCCGGCCCAGAGGGCATGGGGCTTGCCGGTCGGGGGGAAACTGCCGAGACCCTCGACCGGAAGCATGAAGGAACGGACCGCGATCGGGTCGAGGGCCTCCTC
>CAZKKD010000008.1:0-25014 GCA_964553265.1 uncultured Planctomycetales bacterium
CCCACTGCCGGCCAGGAAATGCTCGCCCACGTGGGGCCGCAGGCGCGCGCCCCAGCTCGGCGTCCCGTCGGGCTGGTGCGCCAGGTAGCCCTCCCACTCGTCCGCGTACAGCATCCAGCCGATGCCGAGCTGTTTGAAATTGTTGTGGCAGCGCACCGTGCGCGCCGCCTGGAGCGCGTTCTCCAGCGCCGGCAGCAGCAGCCCCGCCAGCAGGCTGAGGATCGCGATCACGATCAGAAGCTCCACCAGCGTAAACGCCCTTCGCTTCGCCTGCATTTCCCGGCACCCTCCAAAAGGGGAGACGACGGCTTCCCCCGCCTACGGGCTTCCCCAGGGTGTGTACTTCCACAGGCTGCCCGCTTCGGCACTGGGCCTTTCCGTGATTTCGATACCATGCGTCTGCGTATGCCCATCGACATAGACAGCATTCGTCCTGCCATTGTGCGGCAACCCCACAACCGCCTCGCCATAGCCGGGCCAGTAGTACCAACTGCCATAGTCATGTTCCGAGAAGGCGCCGCCAGAACCATAGGCATACCCGGCCGTATCCCCGAACGCGATGCTCTCCGATGGCTTGGCCACCTGGCTTATGGTCGTGTAGCGGATGGGCGAAAAGCTTGCCTGGATGCCCCCGCCGATGCCGTACTTGTTGATGCCGTAGTGGCCGGGAAAGCCGAGCAGCGCCATGCCCGTTCCTCCGGTATAGACGTTGTACCAGTCCGGCATGTCCCACGTGGGGATCTGGACGGCCGGGCAGCGGAGATAGCCGTCCGGATCGACGCTGTAGTTGCTCCGCGGATCCGCGGAGGCATTCCCGTTGGGAGCAAGCGCCGGGTCCAGTTCCATACGCATGATGTAGTGCCAGGGCTTCTTGCCGGGATAGACCCCGTCCCAGATGGAGCTGTCGTGCGGCGGCAAGTGCCCGTTGTGGCCATCGACATAGGTGGCCCAGGCAAGAGAGAGCTGCCGCTGGTTGTTGCTGCACTGGATGGTTCGGGCGGACTCCACGGCCTGCTGCAACGCTGGCAGCAGCAACCCCGCCAGCAGGCTGATGATGGCGACCACGACCAAAAGCTCGACGAGGGTAAATCCGCTGCGCTTCATCCAAAACACCCCTTTGTCCGTCAACCCCGGAAAACGGGTGAAGCCCCACACGCTCTGCCCGACAACTGCACTCTACCCGACGTCGGACGCCGGAAGAGCCCCTTTTCCGAACTCGCCGCTCCCCCTTCCGGGAGCGGCCGCACCCGGTGCACAGGTCGCTTCAGCCCCGGGCGACGCCGCCGCGCCCCGCCCCACCGTGTGCCCCGCCGCCAGCCGGCACGGCAACTGGATGTGCCGGCCCATCCAGGCGGCGCGGGGCTGGGCGTCGAACGCTTCCAGGGCGGCGCGGATCAGATCCGCATACGGCGGTTCGATGCTGCTCAGGTACGGCGGATGGCATGTCGCGCTCGGGAGCGCTTCGAACCCCTGGACCGCAACATCGTCCGGCACCGCAACGCCTTCCTGGCGGAGGTAATCGATCAGCTGGAGCGCCAGTCCGTCGGTCGCCACGCAGATGGCGTCCGCCCCGGCCGCCCGAATCTCCCGCACCTCCCGCACAAAGAGGTCGGGCAGCACCCGCTCCTGGCGGGAAACAATACGATGGCGGTCCGCCTCCAGGCCGGCTTCGCCCAGGCCGTCGCAGTAACCGCGATAGTCGCTCTTCTCCCATTCGGGATCGTTGCTCAGGTAGGCGATGCGCCGGTAGCCCGCTTCGATCAGGTGCGCCACGCCCAGCTTCCGCCCCTGGCCGCGATCAAACCCGAGCGACAGGCACTCCACACCCTCCACCGCCCCGCCCAGCGCCGCCACCGCCCCGCGGGGGCGCTGCAGAAGGCGACTCATCAGCGGGCCGTATTCCCGGTGGTTGGCGAGGAAAAAGACAACGCTCTCCGGAGTGAAGCGCTCCGCCTGCTCTTCGGGGTCGTACCCGAAAGGGACAGTCAGGGTCGAAAAGACCCGCTGCTCACCCACCGCATCCACAAACGCCGACAGCAGCCGCTGGACATACTCCCAGTGCGTCGGGTTGTGCGAAGGCTTGTTCAGATTGGCGCCGGGGAGCACCAGGCAGACGGGACGGCTCTGCGGCAGAACCGGACCGCTCCCGACGAAGCTTCCCTTCCCGCGGATGCGGTGGATCACCCCCTCCGACGCCAGCTCGCCCATCGCGCGGTGCGTGGTGAGCGGGGTGACCGAGAGCTGGCGGGCCAGCTCGTTCTGCGACGGCAGCGGCGCCCCCGGCCCGAGGCGTTCGCGACGGATATAGTCGACGATCTGCCGTTTGATGAACGCACGCTTGTTGCGCGTGCTCTTCGCTGCTGCCTGCATCCCGGTCCCTTCACAACATGAACATACTGGTTATATACTTCAGGTTATTCATTCCGTCAACGGAAATCTGCGCGATTTGACTTATTTCTCCTGCAAACTACCGATTCAGAAGATTTTTTATGCTTTCCGAAAAAACCGCTTGCATGTCAGTATATAACTGGTAATTATTTCCGAAAGCCGCCCCGCAACGGAGCGGCTCTGTCCCTCCAGAGGAGACCTCCTCATGTGGCGCCACAGCGAACAGGGCCTCAGGGGGGTCCACAATCAGCTCGGCTGCCCGCCGAGCCGGTTCCCCCGGGCACTCCTGGCTCTACAACGTCCCTGACGCAGCGAAAGGCCTCCTGCATGTCTAGCGATGCCACCCCGTCCGCCACGGCCACCCCGAACATCGTCCTCGTCATGTGCGACGACCTGGGCTACGGCGACACCGGCTTCAACGGCAACCGGGTCATCCGGACCCCGCATCTCGACGCTTTGCGCACGGAGGGGGCGCGATTCACCCGCTTCTACGCCGGTGGGCCGGTCTGCTCGCCCACCCGCGGCACCTGCCTGACCGGTCGGCATTATTCGCGTTACGGCATTACCCACGCCAACGCCGGCTGGATGCGCACCGAGGAGATCACACTCCCGACTCTCTGCCGGGAACAGGGGTACCGCACCGGGCACTTCGGCAAGTGGCACCTCGGCACCCTCACCACCACCGAGCCCGACAGCAACCGCGGCGGACCGGATCACACCGAGGAGTTCTCCCCGCCCTGGCAGCACGGTTTTGAGATCTGCTTCTCCACCGAGGCCAAGGTCCCCACCTGGGATCCCATGATCACCCCGGACGAAAAGCGCGGCGACCACTATGCCTGGGGCGAACCGGGCACGCCCTTCGGCACCTACTACTGGAACGAACGGGGTGAAAAGATCGGCGACAACCTGGACGGCGACGACTCCCGCGTCATCGTCGACCGCTTCGAGCCCTTCGTCCGCGACTGCGCCCGCGCCGGGACGCCCTTTTTTGCCGTGGTCTGGTTCCACGCGCCCCACACGCCTGTGGTGGCCGGGCCGGACTATCGCGCCCTCTACGCGGAGCACGCTGAGGAAGAGCAGCATTACTACGGGTGCATCACCGCCATGGACGAGCAGGTCGGCCGGATCAACCACCTGCTCAAGGAGTTGGGACTCGAAGAGGACACCGTGCTCTGGTTCTGCTCCGACAACGGTCCGGAAGGAAGTGGCATTCCGGGAAAGACCGGCCGCAGTTACGGCTCCACCGCAGGCCTGCGGGGGCGCAAGCGCAGCCTCTTCGACGGCGGGATTGCGGTGCCGGCGCTGGTCAAGTGGCCCGGCGTCGTGCCGGCGGGCGGCGAGTACACCTTTCCCGCCAGTACGCTGGATTACCTGCCCACGCTGATCGATCACCTCGGCATCGCCATGCCGGACAACCGGCCGCTGGACGGCATCAGCCTGCTTCCGCTCCTGCGCGGGGAGACCAGCCGCCGCCCCCGGCCCATCCCATACCGCTTCCTGGAAGCGAAGGACAGCATGTACGGCTCGCCGACCTTCGCGCTCATCGACAACGAACACAAATTCCTGACCAACCTTTCCGAGGACGGGGCCGAGGATCTTCTCTTCCGCCTCGACGAAGACCGGGAGGAGAGCCGCAACGTGCTCGCCGACGATCCGGAACGCGCACAGGCAATGCGTCGGCAGGTGCGCGCCTTCTTCGACAGTTGCCGGGCCAGCCACTTCGGCGGGGACTACCCGGAGCTCTTCACCACCCCTCTGGCCTTCCAGGAGACCACCGGCGCCTGGGTTTAGGCCGGCCGCGGGCAGCTTGGCTGGCGGCAATGCGACAGCCAACCCCGGCCGGCGACTGCCCCGGGGCCAAAGCATTCACGTCAATCCGTGCAGAACGAGTATTGACCGGAGAGTGTCCCATGCCCCCATGCCAACCCGCCGCCCCGTCCGTCGATCGCATCCATGACCATACGCCGGCTACGGCCTGGGAGTCGGCCATGGTGAGCGGCAACGGCACCCTCGGCGCCATGGTCCATGGCCAACCCCGCGAAGAGACGATCATTGTCAACCACGAGCGCCTCTTCCTGCCCCGGGAGGCGCCGGGCGATCCCCTTGCCGTCGCCGAACACCTGCCGGCCCTCAGGCGGATCCTCGCGGAGGACGGGTACGCCCACGGCCTCGTCTACCTCGACACCCGCGCCTGCGAGAAGGGCCTGGCGCCCGCCCGCGGCAACCCGGCCTTTCACCCCGCCTTCTCCCTCACGATCCAGACGGAAACCGAAGGTGCGATCACGGACTACCGCCGGGAAACCGACTTCTCCACCGGCGAGGTCACGGTCCGCTTCCGCGACGAACGCACCGCCTTCACCCGCCAACTCTTCGTCTCGCGGGATGCGCATCTGATTGCGCTGCAACTGAGCTCTGCCGATCCGGGAACGCTCTCCTGCACGCTGGCCATCGATCACGCCGGGGCGGAGGAGCACATCACCCGAAAGCCCGCCGCCGGCACGGACTGGATCGGGGTGCGCGCAGCCTACCGCAACAGCGCGAGCGGATATGACAGCGTGGTCCGGCTGGCCGTCACCGACGGCACGGCCCGCATCGCGGACGGACACATCCGGATCCGCGGGGCAGGCACGGCGCTCCTCCTGCTTCACGTCGCGCCCTGGGGTACCGCGGAAGAACGGGAGTGGCCCGGTCTGCCGGACGGGCTCTTCCCGGAATCGCCTGTTTACGAGGTTCTGCTGGACGCGCACCGGGCCATCCACGGCGACCTGTACCGCCGTGTTGCCATCGATCTCGGGGGCACCGAAGAAGAGCGGAGTCTGGTGATCGATGCCCTTCTGGCCCAATCCGAACAGGCCGGCGCACTCCCCGCCGCCCTTCTGGAAAAGCTCTACAACGCCGGGCGCTACATGAGCCTCTGCTGCTTCGGCGAACTGCCGCCCAACCTCCAGGGCATCTGGACCGGAACCTGGGATTCGCCCTGGGGGGGCGGGTATGTGTGGGACACCAACCTGCAACTCGCCATGGCCTCCTTCATGACCTGCAACATGCCGGAACTCATGGACGCCCACGTGAACCTGCTCAAACTGGTCCTGCCGGGCTGGCGCGACAACGCCCGACGCATCGGCAACTGCCGCGGCCTCTTCGCGTCCGGCGCCTTCTCCGCCGGCATTGACCCCGACCCGACCGAACGCCACACCTACGGCCACTGGTCCTGGATGTTCGGCGCCGGCTATGCCGGCTGGCAGGGCCGACTGCTCTACGACTACTGGGAGGTGACCGGCGATCAGGCCTTCCTCCAGGAGTTCGTCCTGCCCTACCTGGTGGAGGTGGCCGCGTTCTACGAGGACTGGCTCGTCCGGGACGGGACCGGCGCCTGCCGCTTCAGTCCGGCCTGCTCGCCGGAGGTCGGCTTCGCCGACAATCCCACGTTCGAGATCGCCGTCGCCCGCGACGTCTTCGGCATGATCCGGCAGAGCGTCCGTCACCTGTCCCGCGAAGCCCTCGACGCGCTCGGCATCGACGACGCGCGGCTGGAGCGCTGGCAGGCCCTCTGCGACGCCCTGCCGCCCTACCTGGTGAACGACGCGGACACGATGGCCGGGCCCGAGGACAGGCGGGGCTACTACATCGACCGGCGCAACTCGCCCCTCGCCGCCGACGGCGCGCTGAAGGAGTTCGCCATTCCCAATCAGCGCGAGGCCTACCCTCACCGCCACTACAGCCACCTCTACCCGCTCTTCATCAGTGACGAGTTCAGCCCGGACGGAACGCCGGACCTGTGGCGGGCGGCGACCATCGCCTTCGAACAGAAACTGGCCCACTGGCCGACGCCGGACGAGTGCGGCACCGCCACCGCCACCCACCGGCGGATGCACGCGGCGCTCTGCGCCGCCCGCCTGGGCAGGGGCGAAACAATCTGGGCCGTCCTCACTCAGCTGGTCACCGGCAAGGCGATCTTCCCCAGCCTCATGATGTCCCATTTCGACAATCACCAGGTCTTCAACGTGGACGGCAACGGCGCCCTGCCCGAGGTGGTGCACCGGATGCTGGTCCGCGCCGTTCCCGGCAGCGTCGAGCTGCTCCCGGCCCTGCCGGCGGCGCTGCCGCGGGGCCGGATTGGCGGGCTTCGCCTCGCCGGCCGCCTGGAGCTCCGGAACCTGGCGTGGGACCGGGACGCCGCTACCGTTACGGCAGTGCTGGTCTCGGACTGCGACCAGACAGTAGCCGTTTCCAGCGGACAGGCTACATGCAACATTGCATTTACAGCGGGGAAAGAGGAAGAACTCACCTTCCCCTGTTGACGCGACCACCGCCCGGCGATGCCGGCTGTTCGTCGAAGCCGAAAGGCCGGTCGCTGGTACCTGTGGTATCCCCCCCAACGGATGGTTGGCAAACGGCTCCGCCTGCGTGTCTGTGCGCGTCCGGCAATGGAGTGTCCCCCTCCCGAAGGGCACGACGCAACTTCGACCGGAGATTTGTGTAGGCAAGTTATTCGGTTCCTAGCGGCCACCTGATTTGATCCAAACAAAGATCGCCATCCTTCACGTCCAGCACGCAGATTGGAAAACGCACGACGAGGGGCATGTCGTCGCAACGCACCGGTTCTCGCGGGAAGGAAGACCATGACCACGGCCACTGAGCAACCCGTTCAGACAGGAGCCTCCTGCGCCATCGAAGCGCGGCGCCTGTGCAAGACCTATCCCAACGGCACGCGCGCGCTGACCGACGTCAACCTGCGCCTCTGCGACAGCGAGTTCATCGTGGTCCTCGGCCCCTCGGGCGCGGGCAAGAGCACGCTCCTGCGCTGCATGAACCGCCTGGTGGAGCCCACCGGCGGACAGATCCACTTCATGGGGCGGGACGTGACGCATGTGAGCGGGCGCGATCTTCGGCGGATCCGCATGCACGTGGGCATGATCTTTCAGCAGTTCAACCTGGTCCGCCGCCTCACGGTGCTGGAGAACGTCCTGGCCGGGCGCTTGCCGCATGCGCGGGGGTTGCTGCGGCAGGGGCTTTCGCTGTTGCGCGTCTTTTCGCTGGCGGAACGCGAACTCGCCTTCCAGTGCCTGCGCAAGGTCCACATCGAGAAATTGGCCTTCCAGCGCGCGGACACCCTCTCCGGCGGCCAGCAGCAGCGCGTCGCCATCGCCCGGACCCTGGCGCAGGAGCCGAAGCTCATCCTCGCCGACGAACCGGTGGCCAGCCTCGACCCCGCGAGCTCCGAGATCGTCATGCAGACGCTGATGGACATTCACACCACCCAGTCCATCCCGGTGGTGGTGAACCTGCACCAGATCGAACCGGGACAGCGCTACGGCATGCGCATCATCGGCATGCGGGAGGGGCGCATCTGCTTCCTCGGTACCGCGGAGGAACGGGACGAAGAGACCCTCCGCACCATCTACGGCAGGGAGTTGGACAGCGGCCTCGGCAAGACCAAGCGCATGCGCCAGGCCGACGGACCCCCGCAAGCGCAGCCGGGGACGCCCCCGCCGCCGGTGCCCGATGCGCCGGCCCTCGCCGGCGTCGAATGAACGAACAACCGTTGTGTTGTGCAGTCGTGTCCGTGTGTGTGAGAGAAACGTTTGCTGAGGAAAGAAGGGAGAGAGGCATGTTGTTCAAGAAGCTCGCAATGCTGGTGGTGCTGGTGCTCGGCCTGGCGCAGGGCGCGCCGGTGATGGCGGAAGACGGGCCCGAGGGCTGGCCCAAGACCATCAAGATCGGCGTCATCCCCACCGAGGGCGGCAGCGAGAGCAAGCTGCGCTTCCTGCCCCTGAAGGAGCACATGGAAAAGGTGCTCGGCATCGAGGTGGAACTGGTGAGCGCGGCGGACTATGCCGGCGTCATTACGGCCATGGCCCACAAGCACGTCGACTTCGCGTACTTCGGCCCGAAGAGCTACACCGAAGCGGCGGAGAAGGCCAACGGCATCGCGCTGGCCATGGAACTGGACGAGAACGGCAACCCCGGCTACACGCCCATCATCATCGCCAAGGCCGGTTCGGGCATCAAGAACATTGACCAGGCCAAGGGCAAGACCTTTGCCTTCACCGATCCGAACAGCACCTCGGGCTGCCTGATGCCGAGCGTCACGTTCTCGCGCGATCTGAAGATCGATCCCGAAGCGTACTTCTCCAGCGTCAGCTTCAGCGGTTCGCACGGCGCAAGCATGCTGGCGGTGAAGAACGGCAAGGTCGACGTCGCGGCCACCAATGACATCGACATGAACCGCATGATGCAGAAGGGCGCCATCAGCGAAGATGATCTCAATATCATCTACAGCGCCAACCCCCTGCCAGGCGCGCCGATGGTGGCCCGCAAGGACCTGCCCAAGAGCCTGCAGGCGGCCTTCTGCGGAGCGCTGATGATGCTGAACGAAGACAAGGAAGCCCTCAAAAAGCTGGGCAACGGCGGCTACGGCCCCGCCCAGGACAGCGACTACGACATCATCCGCTACCTCAAGAAGGTGAAGGCCGAGAAGGCGGCGAAGAAGGGCTGATCGGTACACACTGCACACGGACCCGCCCGGGGCGCGCAGTGCGCCCCGGGCGGCTGTCTTCCCAGGAGGAAGCGCACAATGCCAGGGCCGACCGAACCCCATCCCGTGGAAGCGAACGCGCCGGCGCCCGCGAGCCTGAAGGCGGTTTCGCCGGAGTGGAAGCCCTGGATGAAGTGGACCTTTGTGCTCTCCCTCGCCGTCGCGGCGCTCGCGGCAGGCCTGCGGGTGCTGGTGGCCTGGCAGGGGGAGGACGCGGCCTGGGTGCCGAAGCTCATCCCCGGCGCGGAATGGTTCTTCGACAGCCATGTCCGCAAGGCACACTGGGTCTGGCCCGACCTGGTGCCGGACCTCGCCTCGTGGGGCCTTCTGCTGGACCTGGTCTGTGTCGTGGCGCTGGGCGGAATGGCGCTGGCCGCGCTCGGGTTGCCCCCGCTGCGGACGGCGACCACGCGGTTGCGGCTGGGGGTGGTGCTGTCCGGCTGCTTTGTCATCATCCTGGCCATCGCGATTCACCTCTCGGTCGCGTTCGAGAGTGAGGTTTCGTCCTGGCCGCCGCAACTCGGCATGCACTGGCAGGACGAAAGCGACGTCCGGGTCTCGTGGTGGCGCTGGCCCGAGATCACGTTTCTCGAAACGGAACTGGTCACGATTTCGCTCCGCGCCAACGTGCTGGTGGACATGCTGGCCGCGGTATCGCTGGCCGTGGCGCTGACGCTGCTCTTGAGCCAGGCGTCGCTGCGGCGCTGGCGCCCCCGGCGCTACTGGAAGGTGGGGGCCATCAGCGGCTTCTCGCTGGCGGTGCTCGTCTTCACCTTCCACTGGTGCGGCGTCGACCCGATGGGGGTGTGGCAGTCGCGCGGCAACGCGTTCGAGCATGTCTTCGGGCGTATCTTCACCGAAGAGGAGATCAGCGCGATCCGGGCCGACGCCCGCCGCGCGCCGGACTACTACGCCATGGGCGAGGCCAACTACATCATCGGCGAGAAGTACAAGGACGTGCCGGCGAGCGAAACGCCGACCTGGAAAGAGAAACAGGACGAGATGGAGGCGATCAAGGCGCGCCTCCTGGCCGGGATGTCGCCGGAAGAGCGGCAGGAAATCGTCGACAAGGAATACCAGCGCCTCCTGTCCAAGAAGCGGGGCGGCTACTTTCCCCCCGAGACGGCCTGGGCGCACCTCAAGACCTACTGGGACGCACTCATGGAGACGGTGGCCATCGCCATCTGGGCCAGTCTGCTGGCGGTGGTCTGCGCCATCCCGCTCTCGATCCTCGCCGCGTCGAACACGCTCGCCATCATCGCGCCCGGCGACGCGCCCTACCACCGGGCGCTGCGCTGGTTCGGCGTCTTCGTGGTGCGGCGCTTCCTGGATTCCTGTCGCGGCTTCAACGAACTGGTGATGGCGCTCATCTTCGTCTCCGTCATCGGCCTCGGTCCCTTCGCCGGCATCCTGGCCCTCTGGATCCACACCACCGGCATTCTCGGCAAGATCTTCAGCGAGGCGATTGAAGCCATCGATCCCGGCCAGGTGGAGGCGCTCCAGGGCGTGGGCGCCAACCCGCTGCAGTCCATCAGCTTTTCGGTGATGCCGCAGGTGATGCCGACCGTCATCAGCTATTCGCTCCTGCGGTTCGAGTCCAACGTCCGGTCGGCCGCGATTCTCGGCTGGGTCGGCGCGGGCGGCATCGGGTTCCTGCTGCAGGACAAGATGAACGGCTACAGCTACCGCGAGGTCTGCACCATGATGATCATGATCATCCTCGCGGTCTGCGTCATCGACTACTTCTGCGGCCGTCTGCGCCGGCGGTTCATCTAAGCGGCACCCTTCCACTTTGGAGAGCGGCCATGCTGCAGCCCGTCCACCGGATTCCGGCCTGGCACGCCGACGCGGAGGCCGCCCCCGTTCTCGGTGCCGAACCCTGCATCCACGAGACCGCAACGGTGCGCGAAAGCCGAATCGGGGCGTGGACCGAGATCGGCCCGTATGCCGAGATCATCGAGAGCAGCATCGACGATTACAGCTACGTTGCGGGCGTGCACACGTCCATCACCTGCGCGGACGTGGGGCGCTTCTGCTCCATCGCCAGCAGCGTACGCATCAACCCGGTGCAGCACCCCATGGATCGGGTCACGCAGCACCACTGCACCTATCGGCGCACCCAGTACGGCTTCGACACGCGGGACGACGAGGAGCTCTTCGCCTGGCGGCGGGCGCAGCGCATCCGCATCGGGCACGACGTCTGGATCGGCCACGGCGCAATCCTCATGCCCGGCGTCAATGTCGACATCGGCGCGGTCGTCGGCGCGGGGGCGGTGGTAACGCGGGACGTAGAGCCCTATGCCATCGTGGTGGGCGTGCCGGCCCGGCCCCTGCGCAAGCGCTTTCCGGACGAGACCATCGAGGCGATCCTGGAGAGCCGCTGGTGGGACTGGGACCACGAGACGCTGACCGCGAACTTCGACCTGTTGCTGGATCCGAAGCGCTTCGTCCGGCACGTGGGCGCTGCCGGCCGGACAGGGGGTCAGCGGCAAAACTAATCGGAACCTCATACGCGCGTTATCCAGACGCAATGCACCTGCGGACAATCGTCGCCATGAAACAGAAATGTCTAGACAAATCACGATGCAGCCGGAGGCGGGCCATGGTGGCCGGGATTCAGGGGTACCGGGAGCTTTCCCGCCATCTGCAGGACCAGATCGAACGCGGGGTCTATGCCGCCGGCGAGCGCATGCCGACCGAAACGGCGATGAGCGAGACGTATGGCATGAACCGGCACACGGTCCGCGCCGCGCTGCAGTTGCTGGAAAACGGCGGCTACATCAACCGCGTGCGCGGGAAGGGGACCTTTGTCACGCGGCGAAAGATCCCGTATGCCATTTCGCCGTCGAGCAGCTTTACCGCCTCGCTGGAGAAACTCGGCTACAGCGGGAGTTGCAGGGTGCTGCAGGCGCGCGTGCAGCCCGCGCCCGCGGACGCGGCGCGCTGCCTGGACCTGCCGGCGGGGGCGGAGGTGGTGGCGCTGGAGATCCTCCGCTCCATCGACGACGCTCCCATCTGCATCACCACCTCCTGCCTGCCGCGGCAGCGCTTTCCGGATCTGTGCGAAGCGGCCTGGACAATGGATTCGCTCTACCGCCTGTTGCGGACGCGCTACGCGGTGACGGGGATTCGCCGGGTCTGGAGCGAGATCGAGGCAGCGATGCCGAGCGTTGCAGACCGGGATCTGCTGCAGATGCCGGTCCAGATGCCGCTCTTGATCACCCGCAGCCTGGCCCGGGATGGCCGGGCCACGTTGCTGGAATACTGCGTCAGCCGCCACCGCAGTGATGCGTACACGCTGCGCGTGGACCTCGAGCCCCACCGGGAGGCAGAGCAATGATCGTTTCCGGTACGGAACACGGTGGCGCGGAACTGAATGCGCATTTCCGCACCCTTCTGCCCGGGATGAGCGCCGCGCAGATCGAGGCCCTCCTGGAAACGGTGGCCGATCTGACCCTCGACGACCTGGGCGAGCCGCAGACGGGGTTGATCATGCTGACGGCGAAGGATGCCTTCCAGGAATCCTTTCACCTGGGTGAGATCCTGGTTTCGGTTGCGGAGGTAAGTTACGACGGCGTTCGTGGGCACGCCACCGTCATGGGTGACGACACGCGCCGGGCGATGCTGGCCGCGCTCGTGCACGCGATCAGCCGGCATCCCGACGCGGGGTCGCTGCTCGGTGCGTTCCGCGCGTGCCTGGAGCGCATCGCGGAGGACCTCCAAGCCGCCCGGGCGCAGGAGCGCGCGCTCCTGGCGGCGACCCGGGTCCACTTCGACAGCATGGCGCCGGAGAGCCTGTGATGCAGGTGCATACCCCCGTTGTTCCGACCCAGGGCGTCTATCGGCAGCTGCTGCAGGCCATGAGCCACCCCGGCCGCCTGCACGTTCTGCCGACCGGCGCCTGGGCCTCTTCGCTGCTGGCGGTCTGTGAAACGCTGCTGGACCACGAGGTGAGTTTCTCCGTTGCCCCCGGCGGCGACCCCGCCTGGGAGACCGACATCTTCGCCCTCACCAAGGCGCGCATCGCCCCCCCGGACATGGCGGACTACCTCGTAATCAAAGGCCCCGACAGCGGCGGCGTGATTGAGGAGGCGAAGATCGGCGACCCGGCCTTCCCGGACCGGGGCGCGACCCTCCTCTACGTCCTGGACGGATCGCTCCCGGACGGCGACGCTCCCGTGCTTTCCGGCCCCGGCCTGGCGCAGCCCGCGCCCCCCGAGGTCAACGCGCTGAGCAATGCGGAGTGGCGCCGGCTGCGAACCATCAACGAGGAGTATCCGCTGGGCGTGGACGCCATCTGTCTTCTGGGCGACGACCAGGTCCTGTGCCTGCCCCGTTCGACTCGCATCGAGGTGGAATAGTCATGGCATACGTTGCAGTCAAGGGCGGCCGCGAAGCGATTGAGACGGCGGCGAAGGCCTTCCGGTTCGAGCAGGTGAAGGGCGATTCCGGCCCGCTCGAAATCGCGCAGATCCGGGAGCAGCTCCACCTGGCGGTGGACCGCATCATGGGCGAGGGCGCCCTCTATGCGCCGGGCTTCGCCGCGCTGGCCCTCAAGCAGACGGCGGGGGACCTGCTGGAAGCGTCCTTCATGCTTCGCGCATTCTGTACCACGCAGCCGCGCCTGGGGTACTCGCTGCCGCAGAGCGCGGACGAGATGCGCGTCGTGCGACGCATCTCCGCCGCGTTCAAGGAGATCCCCGGCGGCCAGGTCCTCGGCCCGACCAGCGACTACCTGCTGCGCCTGCTCAACTTCGACCTCGCGGAGGAGGACGACCCCGGCCACCGGCGGGCGCGCGCGGCGCTCCTGGCCGACCTGCCCGGGCCCGAAGCATTGCCGGACACCTTCCCGAAGGTGGTGGAGCTGCTCCGGCGGGAGGGCCTGCTGGTCCAGTCGTCCGGGCGGCCTGCGGACGCGGAGGTCTTCGACGTCACGCGCGAGGCGCTCAGCTTTCCCGCGCCGCGCTCGGCCGCGCTGCAGTCGATGGCCCGGGCCGAAACCGGCGGCCTGCTGGCGCTGGCGTACTCCAACATGCGGGGCTTCGGCATGGTGCATCCGACCGTCGGCGAATTGCGCGTGGGCTACCTGCCGGTGCGGGTGAGGAACCCGTACACGGAGGAGCCCGAACTGGTCGGGGAGGTGAAGGTGACCGAAGCCGAGATCATCAGCGAGTGCCGCGACAGCAGCGAAGCGACCCCGCGGTTCACGCTCGGGTACGGGCTCTGCTTCGGGCACAACGAGACAAAGGCGATCTCGATGGCGGTGCTCGACCGCTCCATGCAGGCCGAAGAGGGGACCACGCCCTCCGAAGACCAGGAGTTCGTCCTTCTCCACACCGACGGGATCGAGTCGGTCGGGTTCTGCAACCACTTCAAGCTGCCGCATTACGTCACCTTCCAGTCCGCGCTCGACCGCCTGCGCAAAGCCCAGGAGAACCGGACATGACTCTCGCCGACTGGCTGCAATCCCGCGCGCCCGGCGCGACCCGCGCGGCCTACTCCTTCGCCTTCATCGACGAAGGCGCCAAGCGCGAGATCCGGCGCAAGACGCTCAAGGCCGTGGCCATCCCCGGCTACCAGGTGCCGTTCGGCTCGCGCGACATGCCGGTGGCGCGGGGCTGGGGCACCGGAGGGCTGCAGTTGACGCTTTCGCTCGTCGGGCCCGACGACACGCTCAAGGTCATCGACCAGGGCTCGGACGACAGCGTCAACGCCGTCAACATCCGCAAGTTCGTCGAACGCGTCACCAGCGTGCGCACCACCAGCGACACGACACAGGCCAGCGTGGTCCAGACGCGCCACCGCATCCCGGAAGAGCCCATGACTGACGGGCAGATCCTCGTCTTCCAGGTGCCGATCCCCGAGCCGTTGCGCGACGTGGAGCCGTCCGAACGGGAGACCCGGCGCATGCACGCCGAGGCGGACTACAGCCGCATGTGGCTCTTCCTCTACGAGGACATTGTCCGCTACAGCGAGATCACCATCGGCGCGCGCTATCCCGTTCTCGTCAACGGCCGGCACATCATGGACCCGAGCCCCATTCCGCGCTGGGATGTGCCGAAGCTCCACGACGGCGAGGCGCTCTTCCTCTTCGGGGCCGGCCGCGAGAAGCGCATCTACGCCATCCCGCCGCACACGACGGTCGAGCCGCTGGAGTTCGAGGACCACCGCTTCCGGGTCGAGGACTTCGGCGGGCACCGCTGCTGCCGCTGCGGACGGACCGATACCTATCTCGACGAGATCATCGACGACGCGTCCGGCAGGCGCCTCTACACCTGTTCCGACACGGCCTGGTGCGCCAAGGACGCACAGCCGCAGGAGGCCTACGCATGATCATGGACCGCCCGCTACTGACCGCCCGGGGGCTGACCCGGCGCTACGGGCCGGGCTGCGATCACTGCCTGGCCTCGACCGGGCCGGACCACAGCCGCAACCAGTGTCCACACTGTCACACCGTCATCGCCTGCGCGGATGTGGGCCTGGAGGTCTATCCGCAGGAGGTGGTCGGCGTCGTGGGGGAGAGCGGCTCGGGCAAGAGCACGGTGGTCAAGCTGCTGCATTTCGATTTCGACGCCGACGGCGGCGAGGTGTACCTGAACGGCAACGGCGCGACCGAAGCGCTCTGCGAGCCGGATGCCAACGTCCTGAAGCTGTCCTCCTACCGCAAGCGGCGCCTGCGCAACGCGGTCATGGGCATCGTCTATCAGCATCCGCACCTCGGCCTGCGGATGAACATCAGCGCCGGCGGCAACATCGCCGAACGGCTCCTGATGGCCGACTGGCGCCACGTGGAGGACATGCGCGACCGCGCGACAATGCTCCTGGCCCGCACGGAGGTGCCGGTTGACCGCATGGACGATCTGCCGCGCAACTTTTCCGGCGGCATGCAGCAGCGCGTGCAGATCGCCAAGGCACTTTCGAACGAGCCGGTGGTGCTTCTCCTCGACGAGGTGACGACGGGGCTGGACGTCTCGGTGCAGGCGCGGGTGCTGGACCTGATCCGCAAGCTGCAGCGCGAGCTGAGCGTCGCTACGCTGGTGGTTTCCCACGACCTCGGCGTCATCCGCATGCTGACCAGCCGCACCATGGTGATGAAGAACGGCCGGGTGGTCGAGACCGGCCTGACCGACCAGATCCTCGAAGACCCCCAGCACCCCTACACGCAACTGCTGGTCAATTCGGCCCTGCAGTGAGACGAGGACACGCCATGCTGACGGTGACCGACCTGAGCAAGCATTTCACCATTCACAATCTCGACGGCAAACGGATCGTCGGTTTCGAGCCCGTCTCCTTCACGGTGAAGAAGGGGGCGTCGCTGGCCCTCTCGGGCCCCAGCGGCACCGGTAAGAGCTCCATCCTCAAGTGCCTCTATCGGACCTATCTGCCGAGTTCCGGCAGCATCGGGTACGACAGTTGCCGCTTCGGCAAGGTCGATCTCGCCACGCTCTCCGAGCCGGAGATGATCCAATTGCGCCAGCGGGAGATCGGCTACGTCACCCAGTTTCTCCGCGTGCTGCCGCGGGTGACGGCGGTCAATATCGTGGCCGAGCCGCTCATCCGCTCCGGCATGGAGAGCAGCCAGGCCCGCGACGAAGCGACGGCCCTCCTGCGACGGTTGCGCATCCCCGAGGAGCTCCTCGGGGCCTACCCGGCCACCTTCAGCGGCGGCGAACAGCAACGCGTCAACATCGCCCAGGGCATCATCTCGCGTCCCCGGCTCCTCCTCCTGGACGAGCCGACCGCTTCGCTCGACCGTGGTTCGATCGATATCGTCATCGAACTGCTGCAGGAGCTGCAGGCCAAGGGGACCACCATGGTAATGATCTTTCACGACCAGGACATCATGCGCGCCCTGGCCGATTCCATCCACTACACTGCGCCCGAGGAGATCGCCCATGCCTGCCCCTGAGCGCCCGTCGGATGGCGGCGATGTTCTGATCGAAGGCGCCACGCTTGCGCTTCCGGACGGACTGCGGACCGGCCTGTCGGTCCTGGTGCACGGAGGCCGCATCGCCGCCATCGGCCCGGCCTCGGCGGCGGGGAACGCGGCGCAGCGGGTCCGCGCCGACGGGCTCCTGCTCGCGCCCGGCTTTCTGGATCTCCACAGCGACGCCATCGAAAAGGAGATCCGCCCCCGGCCCGGCGGCTCGTTCCCCCTCGACATCGCCATCACCGAACTGGACAAGCGCCTTGCCGCCTGCGGTGTGACGACCATGTACCACTGCCTCTGCTTCGGCGAGAGCGAGACCAATGACCTCCGCACCGCCGAGCGGGCCGAGGAGATCGCGGTCACCATGCGCGTCCTGGAGCCGCAGCTCACTGTCCGCAACCGCATCCACGTGCGCTTCGAAGTCACCGACACGGGCAGCGTCCCGGTGCTGCGGCGGCTGCTCGATCGGCACGGCGCCGACCTGTTCAGCATCATGGATCACACGCCGGGCCAGGGGCAGTTCACCGAGATGAAGCACTTCATCTCCTACTACGGGCAGGCCGAACACCTTTCCGGCGACGCCGCCGCAAAGCTGGCCGAAGTCCGTATGGCCACGCGGGACAAGGTGGGCGACGATCACATCCATGAACTGACCGCTCTCTGCCGCGAACGCGGCATCCCCATGGCCAGCCACGACGACGACACCGTGGACAAGGTGAACTGGGTCCGCAACATGGGCGTCAACATCAGCGAGTTTCCCGTCCGCCTGGACGCCGCCCGCGAGGCCTGTCGGCTGGGGATGGACGTCCTCATGGGCGCGCCGAACATTCTCCGCGGCGGATCGCTGACCGGCAACCTGAGCGGCCAGGAAGCCATCCGGCAGGGCGCCTGCACCGTCATCGGCTCCGATTACGCGCCCATGAGCATGCTCCATGCCGTCTTCCAGGTCTTCCGCGCCGGCATCCTTCCGCTGCACGAAGCTGTCGGCCTGGTCACCCGCAACCCCGCCCGCGCCGTGGGCCTGGAACGGACCGGGGCATTGGAGGAAGGATTCGTGGCCGACCTCGTGCTCATCGACATGCACGCCGACGTGCCGCGCATCGTCAAGACCCTGGTCGGTGGACGGGAGGTTTTCTCCGCCCCGGCCGTTGCGTCCGGCACGGAACCTTCCGCCGACAAGGGGTTCCCCCATGCAACCGATCAACAGGTCTGCTCCGTCCTGGACGGATAGCGAGGTCCTCGCCCTGGCGCAGCAGGCGGCCCGGGCCGCCGGCGCGATCCAGTCGGACGCCCGCAAACAGGCCTTGCGCGTGGACCGCACCTACGCGCACGACATCAAGCTCGAAGCGGATCGCCTGAGCGAAGAGGCGATTGTCGCGACCGTCCGGGCGCGGATGCCCGACGCCGCGTTCCTCGCCGAGGAGAGCGGTGCGATCGCCGGCAGCGGACAGTACGTCTGGATCGTCGATCCCCTCGACGGCACGATGAACTACTACCACGGCCAGCATCATTTCTGCACCTGCGTCGCCTGCTACCGCCGCGCCCCGGCTCCGGACGAGTCCGGGCTGGACCGCCTGGGCACGCCGGTGGCCGGGGTGGTGTATGCCGCGTCCTACGACGAGTTGTACGCGGCGCGCTCCGGGCAGCCGTCGACGTGCAACGGGGCGCGACTGGCCCCCTCGGCCGTCGACGATCTCGCCGACGCGCTCGTGGCCACCAGCTTCGGCAGCCGGCCGCACGTAATGGAGCGGATGGAAGGGGTCGTCTGCGAACTCGTCCACCGCACGCGCAAGGTGCGCCTGCAGGGCTGTTGCGGGCTGGACATCTGCAATGTGGCGGCCGGGCGCCTCTCCGCCCTCTACCAGTCCGACGTGCGCTGTTGGGACTTTGCCGCCGCCCGCGTGATCCTGGATGCGGCGGGCGGCCGGCTGGAGGCCCGGGAAGTCGCGCCCAACCGCTGGAATGTGCTTGCCGCCGCGCCGGGCGTCTTCGAAGGCCTGCGGGCCCTGGTCAACAGCCGATGACCACCACGCGCTACATCGTCATCACCGTCCCGCCGCCGCCGGTGGCCGAGGCGATCCAGGCGCTGCGCCGACCGCTCTGCGAACGCTACGGGGCCGGCTGGGCGTTGCAGTATCCGCCGCACCTGACCCTGCGCACCGGCCTCGTCGTCCCGCAGGACCGGGAGGACGAGGTGACGGCCGCGTTTGCCGGGCTGGCGGCGCAGCAGGCGCCGTTCGTCATCCGCACCGGACCGCCGGCCTGCGGGCGCATGGCGTACGAGGGGGACGAGCACTGCTTCCTCTATCTGCCGGTCGTGCCGGATCCGCCGCTCGTCGCGCTCAATCGGACGCTGCTGTCCTGCCGGCAGTACCGCAAGAGCGACAAGACCGCCTTTCAGCCACACGTGACGCTGTTGTGGGGCGATCTCCGACCGGAGGAGGAGATCGATCTGCGCACTGCCGTGGACGCGGGTCGACCGCCGCTGCACGAAGGCGTCTCCTGGCGCTGCGAAGACGTCTGCCTGTACATCCGGCACGGAAATGCCTGGCGACAGGAGCACGCGTTCCCCCTCGGGGGGTGACGCGTCGCCGCTCAAAGGTCTGGGCGCCGCCGGAATGGACTGACGCGAAGACCACCGCGGGTGGGCCCCGATCTCAGGGCGTCCCGCTACGTCTTCGGGACGATGCTCGCCGTGACCGCCGTCCACCCGAAAGCGGTGCTGGATCTTGTGTCCGATGGTGACACCAACCTGAGCATGTGCCTCTGCAGCCACTTCTCTATCGACCACCGGGCAAGAGAGACTGCCGCGCTTCCCGTTGTGGCCGCCCCGTGCGCAAAGCGAAGGAGGGGACCGCTGCCGTCCGGCTCGGCGACTGCACCGGCGACAAGGGCGGGTACCGGATCGCGGAGGCGCGCACCCCGACCGTGACCGTGCAGACCATGCCTGGCGACTCGGCCGAGAACGGCACCCGCACGGACGGCGCACGCTGCAACGAGTGGGTCGCAGCAACCGGTCACCACAACGGCCTGTCCGGCAGAAGCACCATCAACGTCGATTTCGGCAACAACAGCATCAATGACACATTGGACGTTACCCCGGTGTCCATGGGGGCAGGCCAGGCATCAAGGCGCCATGGCCCGTCTTGATGGGGTTCGACGCTCATTGCGAAGCGGGCCGTCCCGTCTTGCAGAAGGGAAGGGGGGCGTCTGCCGCTTCGGGGGGGCCGGATGAGTCGCCGCAAGCCGCGCCCGGCTACCGCGAAACCGCCCGGGTGCGGAACCTTTGCGAGCGCGAGGTGGACAACCGTCTGCAACGCGCGAAACAGCGCTTGGCCCGCCACACCCGCCGGATCGTGTGCGAAACCATCGCCCCCCGACATCGAGGCAGAGCTCGGAGCGCTTCGGGAAGCGCTGGCTCACTGCGCTGCCTGCGGGGCGCGTGCTGACGGCAGGCCGGGCCTTTCCGCTCTCTTCATCGCAAAGAGGCGAGGATTCACGGAAATCCGACAGGGAACTGCGTTCATTCTGCGTACAGCGGGCGGCGGATGCCGGGACCGGTGGCTCCGGAGGCGGGTCGCGGCTGGTGTGGCGGATGGATGGGGCGGGGCCGCGGTTCGGCAGGCACTTCGTCCGCAACGGCTTGCACCGGCGGCCCCTTGACGAAGCGACGGAATGTGCTACACTTTGACCGTCGGACGCTGGGGGGCGAGACCCCACGATGAACACTTCGAAATGGGACAACGGCGCGGTCGGGCCGGCCGGCGGAGCGTTGGCGCAAGGATCCCGCACTGAGCCGAAAGGGCAACCCAACCGGAATTGGGTTCAGGAGGGTCCCCATGCGCGTATGTTCGGACAGAAACCGCTTCTCGCTCGCACGCCGCCGGATGGGCTTGCTTTCCGTGCTTGTTCTGGCGGGGATCGTCTGCGCCGGAGCGGCCGACGATTCGTTGCAGCGTCCTTTCCGCCTGGCGGTGCTTCCCCTGGAAGCCCCTGCGGAACACCCCTGGTTGGGGCAGGCGGTGGCCGAAACCCTGATCATGAAGTTGAGCGGGCTGGACAGACTCGTCCTGGTCGAACGGGCGCGCATCGACGAGGTCCTGGCGGCGACGCCACGCGATAGCATCGCCCCCTCACTTCTGGGCGCCGACGGCTTGGTGACCGGTTCGGTGCAGCTCGACGGCGACTGGGATGATCCCGACGCCCGGATCCGGGTCACTCTCCACGTCGTGCAGGCGGAAACGGGAGCCACCAATCCGGCCGGCGCGATGGTGCAGGACGGGCGGGTGCGGAACCTGTTCGCCATGGAAACGGCGCTCGCACGCGCCGCGGCGGATCGGCTCCAGCTGGAAAGCAACCATGCGGCGCTTGCGCGACGGTGCGTCCGCAGCCGGGACGGTCTGCGGACGTTGGGGATCGGTCGACAGGCGCTCCTGGACGCGCGGCGGTCCGCGTCGGAGGAGGAGGCCCGGCGTCACCTGCAGATTGCGATCCGGAACCTGCGCCAGGCCCAGGCGGAGTACGGAGGCGGCTTCTTCGCCCGCGCCCACCAGCTCGAAGCCGAGGCGCGCGAACGGCTGGCCTGTCGCCAACCGGGCGACGGGAAACGCCGGACAGTCCGCGCGCAAACGGTGCAGATCTTCCGCAACGACGCCGCCGAGGCGGCGCCGGCCTTCTACGATTTCGGCCGCGCACTCGAGGCTGCCGAATCCTTCGAACAGGCAGCCGACGCTTACGCCCAGTACGCCCGATGGATGAGCGAACAGGCCCGGGTCCTGCGATGGGAACGGAGGAACGCCTACGCGACGCGCGTGGGCGTCCCGGCCCATTTCGGCACCAACATGACGTTGGTCAGCCGCTGGGAATACCTGACGGCGACGCCACGCTATCTCATCCTGGGCGGTGCGCCGAAGGTTCGGGTCTTCGACCGCGCGACCCGCGAACTGCTCTGGACGGGGTCCATGAAGGGGGAATCCCATTCCCTGAAATGCCTGAACCGCTTCATGAACGGCAACGATCACAGCCTCGCCGTGCTGAACGGCGACCGCCTGCGGCTGTACGATACGCCCACCGGCGAGGTGCGTTTCGACCTCCAGCTCGATCCCCCCCTCGCGTCCGGACCGATCCGGAAGCACGTACGGCACTACGGCGCCGGAAGCCTGAAGGACCACCAGCGGATCTACGGATCGCGCTTGCGGAGTGATACCATTGCGCGCAACAGCCAAGATGTCCGTAATATGGTGTACCTCTTCCCTGCGTCCGGTCCCGCCGCCTACGTCGGTGTCTGCCGCATGGCCTACCGCGACGATCTCAGCGCCATGCGGACGACGATCGACGCCGTCCTCACGGTCGTGGACGCGACGACGGGGCGCGTGGCGTGGCGACGATCCTGGCGGCGCGAAGACGCCTATCTTGGCGCGCCGCGCTACGGTGGCCCCGTTTCCGGGACGCGGGAGCGCATCGATCCCTACTGGCGGCTGCCGCAGGCGTGGAATGGCGCGTTTCTGGTGCGCTTTCCGGCGGGGGAGGACGCGTCCTACGCTTACCTCGACGCGGCGACGGGCGACGATGCGAGTGATCGCCTCTCTCCGGAGATCCCGGCCCTGCTGGCCAGCGATCTGAAACAGCCCCGCGCCGACGAGTTCCGGGACGGCTTCAACCCGTACTGCAGTTACGGCGCCGGCTTCGATCTTCTGCGCGACGGGTCCGGCGAAGGACGCTATTTCGTTGCCCTGGAGCGATGGAAGACCACCGCCCCTCCGGAGCGTCCCGAGGAAGCGACCGCCTACCACGCCCCCCCTCCCGACGCCGCCCCCACCCCTACGCACCCCCCCCGTACCGTTGCGCCACGGGCCTGGCAGTGGCTCAACGGCAACTCTCTCGTCGTGTGCTTGCCCCGTGGCTCCTCGCCCTTCTCGCCAATGACTGGTCGCGCCACCCGCACCCAGCGCGCCGCCCTGCACGACGCATTGCGTCTGCCGCGCCTCGAGGAGCTTCGCAATCCTGAACGGCACGCCGTGCGCGAGGCCGGCGGCTGGCTGGACGGAACGACCTACTGGCGCCGTGACGGGCAGAACAGCGTGCGACGGTACCGACTTTCCGAAGGCGCGCCGTCGCTCCTGCACGTCCACCGGCACCCCATCGAAATATACAGCACCCCCGTCTACGACGACGAGAGCATCTTTCTCATCGTGACGAAGACGGGGAGGGACGGCCTCCACCTGAACGAGATCGGCTTTTCCGGCATCGATCGCACGATGCCGACCGAGGCTGCGGCTTACATGCGCCAAGGGCTCTGCCTGGAAGCGATGGGCGAGCGGGAGGCCGCACTCACCGCGATGGAACGGGCCGCCCACGCCGACGCCAATCTGATCGAAGCCCATACCGAACTCATTCGCCTCTACCGGGAGACCGGCCGGCCCGGGAAGTGCAGCATCGTCTGCGAGGATCTTCTGGGCCGTTTCGGTTTCGAGCACCCGCAGGCGAAGGCATGGGAGTCCGCGTACCGGGAAGCGCTGGGCGTCGTGGAGCATCTGCCCGAGATCCACGACTACCGTTGTAGCAACATCGTCGGGGACTGGCTTCTGTATTGGTGCCCCGCCGGTCACCTGCACTACTTCAATCTCAAGACCGGAGAATCGCCCTGGTGTACCCCGGAGGCGAGTTCCCTTGGGGTGCGCGGCGACGTGATCTGCGTTTTCTGCTCGAACTCCGGCCTGAAATCGATCGATCCGTCCAGGGGCAAGGTGATCAGCGCCCTCCGCCGGGAAGACGAAGGCGTCCACGCCTGGTTCGACACCTTCCGGGGTGAAGCGCAATTGACTTACGCCCCCCTGCAGGTTGTGAACGAGGTGTCTTTCGGCCCCGGGGACTGGGCGGCCACTGTCCCGGTCTACATCGTCGAACAAGCGGAGGAGGACGGTCCGCTCGCCCTGGTCGCCCTGGAGCCGAAGACGCTGGAACGCCGCTGGACGCAACCGGACCTCCCGTGCTCGTCGCCAGCCCGCATCTGGGTGGAGCACACCCTCGACGCGGTGGTCCTCGCCTGCAGCGAACCGACGGACGACGGGGGGGGGCGTCTGCATCTCAAGGTTTTCCGGCACGAGGACGGCGAACGGCTGCTGTCCACGGCGACGAAAGTCGATGCGCACCGTCAGGACGCGCAACCAATCCTCCAGGTGATGGGGGGGGTGGCGCGAACGATGCTCTTGAACAACGGCGGTGGCCGCGAAGTGTACAGCTTCGATATCCGCCCGCCCGTCCCGGATCGGCCGGCGGCGACGCCGTGCGGCCAACTGGCGTTATGGCTCTTGCATCCGGAGGGGCCGCAAGTCGTCCTGGATCGAAACCGCTGGGTCTCCGAGAAAGAGATCATCGCGAGGTCCACCGACGTTCGGGCGTTCGGCGGCGTACTGTGGAAGGGCGGCCCGATGCTCATCTGCCGGAGCGGGACACTGCGCATCGACATCGTCGACCCCCGCACCGGCGAGACGCTGGCGGGCGGTCCGGTGGGCCTCAAGGAGGACTCCTGCGGCTACACCACCGACACGCGCATCCAGGGAGACTACGTCATCGGCAACAGCGAAGTGATGAACCGTGCCTTCGTCTTCCGGAAAGACCGCTTCCTGTCGGTGTTGGGCTGGACCCCCGAACGGGAAGCGGCCTACCGGGCCAAGACCGACCGCCCCGCCGGGGAATGAGGCCCGGGGCGCGCACGCGGCCTGGCGCTGGCCCGACGGAACGCTCCTCACGGAAGAGGCGCGGAGGCCTTGCCTCCCCGCACTCTCGGCGCCCGCACGGCTGGAGGGCATCCGACGATGTTCGGAAGCCTGCAGCCCGGTGCGGTCTGCGAGGAACGGCGCCGCCTGCCCTTCCTGAAGGGGTCCGCTCCGCCAGCGGGCCGCCCGGCAACGGCGCGCAGGCGTGGCCCGCCGCGAAGTCGACCGGATCGCCCGAGCCGGATAGGAGCAAAAAGGAGCGCACGCACAAGGCGCGGATTGGCCGTTTTTGTGTCGGCGAAGCGGCGCATGACAGAAAACGGAAGTGGCAACAGAACGCCCCGGAACCGCCGCTGCGGGCGATTCCGGGGCGTTTGCGGTTGGTGGCGGCGACTGGACTCGAACCAGTGACCTAGGGCTTATGAATCCCTCGCTCTAAC
>CAZKKD010000009.1:0-24296 GCA_964553265.1 uncultured Planctomycetales bacterium
GGCACCCGCTCGCCCCCCCGCGGGGGCCGGCCCTCCCGCGCCTCGGGCCGCTCCACCAGCGCCTGCCCCGGCGCGTCGGCCCGGACGACGAGGCGTTCGAAGTTCTCTTCCGCCAGCGCGAGGCGCGCCTCCTCCTGCGCGAGGCGGTGCTGCAGCATGGCGAGTTCGCCGAGGAGGCGGTCGTCCTCGAAGGCCTCGGTCCGGGCGCGTTCGATGCGGGCGCGCACGATGCGCACCTGCCGCCGCGCCACCTCCAGCTCCTCGCGCACCTCCCGGTCGTGGTAGCGGAAGAGCACGGTGCCCGCATCGACCATCTGCCCGGGGCGGACCTCCACCGCGGCGATGACCCCTTCCAGCGGCGCGGCCACCACGCGGGGCTCGCGCGGGGCCACCTTGCAGGGGGCAACCACCTTCAGCCGGCACGGCACGAGCGCGAGGACCAGGAGCACCGCCGCCACCGCTCCGGCGAGGTGCGCCCAGCCGATCCGTTCGCCCAGCATCCGCCCCAGGGGCCCGGTCCGCAGCGCGAACTTCTCCCACGCCGCGCCGTAGCCTTCCGCCAGGGTGCGGAACATCTGCGCCTCGTCCTCGGCCCACGCCGCGCCCTCCCAGCGTTCCAGCCAGAGCCCCCCCACCAGGCGCCCCTCGGCCCGGATCGGGAGCCAGAGGACGGCGGTCCCGCCCGTGCGTTCGGCGACGCGGGTCCAGGTCTCGGCGTCCGCGTCGGCCGGGTCGTCGGCGGCCAGGACCCGCGCCTCCTCCGGCCGGGCCAGGCCGTGGACGAGCCGGCCGATCTCGTCGGCGAAGGTGGTGTCGGCGTTCGTTTCCTGCTGGCCGCTCACTCCCAGGAGGCGGGGCCGGCCCCGGCCGAGCCGCCAGAGGACGGCGCGGTCGTAGGGGGCGAGGGCGACCGAGTCGTTGAGGATGCGGAAGGTCAGCTCCCGCAGCGATTCGCTCCGGCAGGCCCGCACGGTGAGGTGGTGGAGGATGCCCAGGAGGCGCGCCGCCGGATCCCCGGCGGGACCGTCAGCGGGCGTCGCCGGCATCGTCGTCTCCCGTCACGAGAAAGCGCAGCGTCCCGCGCATGCCCGCGCGGAGCGCCCGGTCTTCGTTGTCGAGTTCGGCGAGGACCTTGACCGTCGAGCTCGCCGGGTCCACCTTCGCGCCGATGTGGCTGATGCGCGCGGAGACCACCGCGCCCGTCTCGTGCACCTCGATGCGGACCGGCAGGCCCTTTTCGATGCGTGGCAGCGCCTTGGACGGCAGGAGGAACTGGGCCCGCAGGATGCTGTCGTCCACGATCTCCAGGAGCTCCTGCCCGGGCTGGACGTACTCGTGCGGGTTGACGAGCACCTTCACGACCCGTCCGCTGAAGGGCGCGGCGAGGGTGCAGGCGGCCAGGTCGCGCTCGGCGATGATCCTGTTCGCCTTCGCGACGGCCAGGTTCATCCGTGCGGTCTCGACCTCGGCGACCGAGGCCCCGCCGTCCACCAGCAGGTTCTCCTTGCTCTGCAGCTGCGCGCCCGCGCTCGCCACCTGGGCGGCGGTCTTGTCGCGCGTGGCGCGGTAGGCCGTGTCGTCCAAAAGGATCAGCGGCTCGCCCTTCTGGAAGATCTCGCCCATCTCGCGGCGCATCTCGCGGACAATGCTCGCCACCTCGGCGGAGAGCACCGCTTTCTGGTGCGGCACGAGGATGACGGTCTGGTCGCGCAGCGCCGGCAGCGGGGCCGCGTCGTCCGCACCCGACGCCGTCGGGCCGATCAGAAGAAGGATCGCCAGCGCACCCGCCAGTCCGAGCGCCCGTGCCGCCGTGGTCTTCATGCCAGGGGTCTCCCGAAGAGGATTCTGTCGTATTCGTGCTGGTTGCGTTCGCCGTTCCGGCCCCCGAACCCGCTGCGCGTGCGACCCGACCGATCGGCGCGCGCCCGGACCCCGCACGGGCACCCGAAGCGTGCTCTCGCTTATACACGGCCGATCCCGCCACGGCAAGGCGGACGGAGAGAGAATCGCCGCCGCACCCGCCTGTTGCCCGCATCGGGGAACCGGACGCCCCCGGAACCGCCGGGGGGCTCGCCGGACCGGTCCGGCGAAGGGAAGGGGCCGTGCCCGCGCACGGGCTCCGGCTCAGTCCGCCTCGCCCCGGAGACGGCGTTCGGTGGCGTCCAGCTCTTCCCGGAAGCGCCGGCGCACCTCTTCGGCGTAGGGGTTTTCGCACTGGATGGTCTGGAAGAGCGCGTCCGAGTCGTGCCGCAGGAGCTCCTGCACCTGCCGCAGGCGCCCGTAGGCGCGGGTGGCGAGCGGGCTGTCCGGGGGGGCGATGGCGTTCATGGCGCGCACCACGAAGTGGGGAAGCCCCTGCACCCAGGCCATCTCGCGGTCGTGATCCTCCGGCGTGCGTTCGAGGCAGACAAGGCCGAGCGTTTCCTCCAGGAAGGTCCGCACGCAGGCGAGGCGCTCGGTCCGGACCGGCGCCAGCACCATCGTGTGCCCGGCCAGGCCGTCGCGCGCGCTCTCCGGGCCGAAGAGCGGGTGCGTGGCGAGGATCTCGCAGGACGCGGGCAGGTGCTCCCGCAGGAGCGCCACCGGCCGGACCTTGACCGACGCCACGTCCAGCACCAGCGCTCCCGGCCGGACATGCGGCGCCACCTGCGGCAGGACCGCCTCGAAGGCCTGGACCGGGACGCTGATCACGACGATGTCGGCCGCCGCCGCGTCGGCCAGCGACGCCGGCGCCATCTCGCCCGGCAGCGCCCCGTCCGGCAGCGGGCTCCGGTTCCAGACGATGAGGTCGAAGTGCGGCGCCAGGTGCGGCAGCAGGAAGCGGCTGAACGCGCCGCATCCGACCACGCCGAGGGTGGTCATGCCGGGGGCTCCTCTCCGTTGTCCGCCGTGCCCGTTTCCGGCCCCGAGACGGTGGCGTGCCGCGAGACCGACGCCACCGGCACGTGGGCGACCACGATGTCCTCCTGGTTCTGCGCGTAGGCCACCAGCAGCGTCTCCCCGTCCAGCAGAAGCGCCGGCGCCTGCGGCCCCGGGCGCTTGCCGAGGCCGGCGAAGCGCATGGGCGGTCCGCCCGCCCGGAGCGTCCAGGCGTGGTCGAACGCGATTCCGTCCGGCGAGCTGGCCAGGACCAGCACGTCCCGGCGGTCCGCTTCCGGCAGCAGATTGCCCACCAGCAGCACCTGCCCGTCCGGCAGCGTTTCGATGTCGACCGGTGCGCCGCTGTCGGGGACGTCGGTCTCCAGGGGGGCGGACCAGCGCTCCCCGCCCGCGCGCCGGAGCGCCGCGCAGAAGCGCGGGGCGTCGTCGCCGCTCTGCAGCAGGGTCACCTCCGCCCCGTCGGCGCGGGCATAGCGCCCCGCCGGGCGCAGCCACGCCCCGGACGCCAGCGGCGCCCAGCGGGCGGCGCGGTCCTCGCGGTCGCGGCGGAGGATGCGCATCACATCGGCGAGGGTATGCTTGCTCTCGGCGGTGCCGGGGGGAATGCGCTCCAGCCCCGGGGGCGAGCTCTCGGCCAGCCAGAACGGGCTGTCCAGCGGCGCGCCGTCCTCGTCGAGGCGCAGCAGCAGCTTCGGCAGGGCGCGCCGGACGGGGATGTTGTGGAGGTGGTAGTCGCCGCGGCGCGTCTTGCTGTGGCCGCTGTCGTCCATCCACTCCTCCACCCACCAGGTCCGCGCGGCCGCGTAGCAGCGGTCCTCGAAGAGGTAGAACCGGTCGGGACTGATCAGCACGCCGGTTCCGCCGATGTCCTCCATGGGCGAGAGCGACTGAAAGAGCGGTCGCGGTGTCGACCACGACACCCCGTCGGGTGAGCGGCTGAAGAGCACCCGCTGGCCGGGGGCGTGGGGGTCGCGCTCGTGATTGCGCCACATGAGCACGCAGTGCCCGCCCCGCCGGATGAGACGCGGCAGATGATTGTAGGTGCCGATCTCCGGATGGGCCACCAGGACCGCCTGGTGCTCCGCCCCGCCGAGCACGCCCAGCCCGGCCGCCGGGGCGTCCGGGTCGGGGCGCTCTGCTGTCCAGCACATCGGGGCGGTGTCCGGCTGCATGGGATCGGTTCCTAATCCACCCGGCGACGGGGCCGGCGCGTGCCTCAGGCGTTGCGGGCGAGGAGCTTGCGGCTCATCGCCTTGCCCGTCTGGAAGAAGTACTGCATGGTCTCGAACTCCACCTCCGGCGGGATGGAGTGATCCGACATGAGAACGTACCCGCCGTCGTCGGCGAGGGCGGCGGGCAGCTTGGCCTCCAGCTCCGCGTCGATCTGGGCGCGGTCGTTGCTGATGAGGGTGCGAACGTCCATGTTGCCGAAGTAGGCGAGGCGGTCGCCGAACTGCTGCTTCAGCTCGCGCAGATCCATGCCGGCCTTCACCTCCATCGCCTGGAGGCAGTCCATGCCCGCCTCCACGAGGCCCGGCGCCAGCGGCGCAACGTACCCGCAGGAATGGACGATCACCTTCAGTCCCCGGCTGTGCGCGAAGTCGAAGAGCTTCTTGTGCGCCGGCTGCAGGATGTCGGCGTACATGGCCGGAGACATGAAGGGCTTGCCCTTGAAGCCCATGTCTTCGTAGAAGAAGATCCCGTCGGGTTCGCCCTCCTCGGCGAAGAGCACCTCCTGGTGCCGGATGGTAAGGTCGGCGTAGGTCATCGCCATGTCCTTCACCCAGTCCGGATCCAGCGCCATGCCCATCAGCATGTACTCGTGCCCGCAGACCGGGTGCATCTGCTCGAAGGGGGCCACCCCCGCCCAGCAGAAGAAGCGCTCCAGCTCCGCGGCGCGCTTGCGGGCTTCGCGGTAGTTCTCGAACGGGATGCGCCGGCGGTCGAGATCGGTCAGGAACGGTTTCGCGTGCTCCAGCCAGCCCTCGCGATCCTTGACCGTGAAGTCGACGTGCTCGGGCGTCGAGGCGTGCAGCTTGTGCCGGCGGAGCTTGGCGCCGTTGCCGTCGAGCTGCAGGATGGTCTCCTCGGTTTCCTCGATCACCACGGGTTCGAAATCCAGGTTCGCGCAGGAGTTGAGCCAGCCGCCGCTGCGGATGTCCATCCCCAGCGTTTCGCCGACGTCCTCGCCCTCGGCGATGTTGCCGCGCTCAATCCAGGCGCTGTAGGTCTCCCCCCAGATCGAATCCATGCAGGGGACCTCGTCGATCGGTTCGTGGTGCAGGACATTGCGGACGCGTTCGATGCTGGTCAGGGGCGCCATGGCCGGGATCCTTCGTTCAAGCGAAACCTGTTCTCCGACGGGCGGCCGCCGGTGCGACCGCTGGGCGACAGTCTCCCCTGTGGCCAGCCCTTTGTCAAGCGACTGCAGCGGGTTGCATGGGCCATTCCGTTCTCACCGTTTCAGTCTGGACTGGGCTGCGACGGTTCGAAAAGGGTTCCCCTCTCCCGCTGGGAGAGGGTTCGGGTGAGGGGACCTCACGTCACGCCCTCACCCCGGCCCTCTCCCAGCGGGAGAGAGAGAAGGGAATGACCCTGAGCGGGTTGCACGGGATTCGGATCCCGGGCCCGCATCTTCCGGGCGAAAGGGCTGGCGTCCCGTTCACGGGCATGGATAATGGCGTCCCGGTCGATGCGCGTCGCCTGCCGCGCGCCGACAGCGGTTCCGATGGAGACCGATTGCATGAGCACGTCCGACCCGACCCCGGCCGATCCCGGCCTCGACGTCGCCGGTCCGTCTCCCGGCGCCGCGCCGGCGGAGGGGCGGCACCGCTTCGGCACCTTCGGCGGGGTCTTCACGCCGAGCATCCTCACCATCCTCGGCGTCATCATGTTCATGCGCACCAACTACGTCCTCGGCTACGCCGGGGTGTGGCAGACGGTGCTCATCCTCGTGCTCGCGCAGGCGATCACCTTCTTCACCTCGCTCTCGATCTGCGCGATTGCCACCAACATGCAGGTCCGCGGCGGCGGATCATACTACATGATCAGCCGGGTGCTCGGCCCGGAGTTCGGCGGGGCCATCGGCATCGCCTACTTCTTCGCGCTGGCGCTCTCGGTGCCGTTCTACGTGTTGGGCTTCACCGAGGCCTTCTGCCGCAGCCTCGAGCCGTTTCCGGGGCTGGAGCAGATCGGCGACCACTTCCAGGTCATCGCCTTCGTCACGGCGGCGGGGCTTTTCGCCATCGCGTACCTGAGCGCGCGCTTCGCCATCAAGACGCAGTTCTTCATCATGATCTTTCTCGGCCTGGCCATCGTCGCGTTCCTGGGCGGCGCCATCGCCACGTTCTCGGTCGACCGCTTCTGGGCGCACTGGTCGCCGGCGAGCGCCGGGGAGCTGGCCGACCACGGGCTGCCGGTCCTCGGTTTCTGGGTCGTCTTCGCCATCTTCTTTCCCGCGGTGACCGGCGTCGACGCCGGGGTCAACATGTCCGGCGACCTGAAAGACCCGAGCCGGAGCATCCCGCGCGGGGTGCTGGCGGCGCTCGGGGTGGGCTTCGCGGTTTACCTCTCACAGATTCTTCTCGGCGCGGGGGCCTACCCGCGCTACGGCGACCCCGGGCTCATCACCAAGCCGTTCCACCTCCTGCGCGACAACGCGCTCTTCGGGCCGAACGTGGGCGGGCTCTGCGTGGTGCTGGGGGTGTTCGCCGCGACGTTGTCGAGCGCGCTCGGCAGCTTTCTCGGTGCGCCGCGGGTGCTGCAGGCGGTGGCGCGCGACCCGGTCCTCACGGTGCTGCGCCCCTTCGCCAAGGGGACCGTCGGCGGCGACGAGCCGCGCCGGGCGCTCCTCTTCGTGGCCGCGCTCACCGCGGGGGTGCTTCTCTGGGCCGGCAACGAGTCCGAGGGCGGCGCCCTCAACGTGGTGGCCGCCATCGTCACCATGTTCTTCCTCTACAGCTACGGCATCATGAACATGGCCGCCTTCGTCGAGGGGCTCGGGGCGAACCCGTCGTTCCGGCCGCGTTTCCGCTGGTTCCACTGGGGCACGGCGCTGGTGGGGATGCTCGGGTGCACGGCGGCGTCGTTCCTCATCAACCCGCCGGCGGCGGGCGGGGCGGTTCTCCTCATCGCCATTCTCTTCTGGGCGATGCGCCGCCGGCAGCTGGCCGCCACCTTCGGCGACGCGCGGCGGGGCTTTCTCTACAGCCGCGTGCGCGACTACCTGCTCCGCTTGCGGGATATGCCGGAGGATGCGCGCAACTGGCGGCCGAACTTCCTGGTCTTCTCGGGCAATCCCGCCAGCCGCGAGACGCTGGTGAGCTACGCGGTCTGGCTCGAGGCGGGCCGGGGCATCGTGCTCCTGGCGCAGGTGCTGGTGGGCGCGGCGGAAGCGCTCCACCGCCATCGTCTCGCCGCGGCGCGGCAGTTGCAGCAGTTCTGCCGCAAACGCGGGCTCCACGCCTTCCCCGCCGTGGTGGTGGCCCCGACGGTGGACGCGGGCGTGGGGATTCTCCTCCAGACCGCGGGGCTCGGGCCCGTCCGGCCCAACTTCGCCGCCTTCGGCTGGCCGGAGGAGAGCACCCGCGCCGTACCGTACGTGCGCCACCTCCGCATGGCCGCGGCGATGGAGATGGGCCTCCTGCTGGTGCGCGAACGGGGCGCGCCGGCGATCCGTTTCGGGGGGCGCCAGCGGATCGACCTCTGGTGGCGCGGGCAGAAGAACGGCGCCGCGATGGTCCTCCTGGCGTGGCTGCTCCGCTGCAACTGGGAGTGGGCGAACGCGGAACTGCGGGTCCTCCGTCTCGTTCCGGAGGAGGCCGGCCGCGCCCCCGCCCGCGAGGCGCTGGAGACGCTTCTCGCCACCGGTCGGGTGGAGGGCACGCCCGTCATCATCGTCACCGAAGAGCCGTTTGCCGACGCGCTCCAGCGCACCAGCCGCGACGCGGCCTGCGTCGTCCTCGGCTTCGATCCCCCGGAGGAGGAAGACGCCGCCGCCTGGCACGAGGGGCTCGAGCGCACCCTGGACGGCCTCCCGACGACGCTCCTCGTCTCCAGCCACCTCGACGGCGACGTCCTCGCCTGAGCCGGACTCCGGACCGGAAATTTGCCGCCTTCGCGGGGCGCTGCGAGTTGCGCAATCCGCCATCCTGTGCTACCTTCTCTCCTGCGGGTGAGGAACGCTGCGCCCCACGACGGCGACGACAACAGGGAGATGCACCGCATGCAGACCGACGCCGGGGCGCCCCCCTCTCCCGACGCGGCTGGCGCGACCGACGCGCTGTTCCTTCCGCCTCCGCAGGCGCCGGTTCGTCGCCGCCTGGCGCTTCTTCTTCTGCTGCTCTGGACCATCGTCCTGGCCGCGAGCCTGGAGTGGAACCTGCACAGTCTCCGGCACGGCCTGCGGATGCTCGGCGAGGAGAAGGCCCGCAACGTCTACCGGCTCCATGTTCTCTACCGGAAATGGGCGTCGACCCACGGCGGGGTCTACGCCCCGGTGACCGACCGCACCCGGCCCAACCCGCACCTCGACGTCCCGGAGCGCGACATCACCACCCCGTCGGGGCGCGAGCTCACCCTCATCAATCCCGCCTACATGACCCGTCAGGTCTTCGCTCTCCAGGAGGAAGCCCTCGGCGTCCGGCAGCACCTCGCCAGCCTTGACCCGCTCGCGGAAGCCAACCGTGCCGACGCGTGGGAGTGCCGGGCGCTCGAGGCCTTCGAGCAGGGGGAGGAGGAGTTCATCGAACTCTTCACCGGGCAGGACGGCGATCACGTCCGCCTCATGCGCCCGCTCCGGGTGGAGCCGGGGTGCCTGCAGTGCCACGCCGAGCAGGGCTACCAGGTGGGCGATGTCCGCGGCGGCATCAGCGTTTCCGTCCCGCTCGATCCGCTGCGGGCGGCCGCCGGCAACGAGTTCCGGTCCATCTGGTACGGCCATCTCGGGGTCTGGCTGGCGGGCTGCTGCGGCATCGTGGGCGGGTGGCTGGCGCTCCGCCGGCGGGATCGCGCGCAGGAGGCCGCGGCCGCGACCCTGCTGCGGTTCCGCCGCGCCCTGGACCGTTCCCCGGACATGGTCTTCCTGGTCGATGCCGATCGCCTCCGGTTCGTGGACGCCAACGCCACGGCCTGCCGGGTGCTCCGAATGCAGCGCGAACAGCTGCTCCAATGCGGCCCGCCGGACATCGACGCGGAGGCCCGGACCGAGCAGATCCGCGCGCGCGTCGAGGGCACCGTGAATCCCAACCGCGACCAGACCGTCGAGACCACCTTCCGCGCCGCCGACGGGACGACCGTGCCGGTGGAGTTGAGTCTGCACGCGCTCGTGACCGGCGGCGAACGGTATCTTCTCGGCATCGCCCGCGACCTGACCGAACGCAAGCAGGCCGAGGCCGCCCTGCGCGAGAGCGAAGCCCGCTACCGCGCGCTCTTCAGCAACCTGCACGAAGCCGTCTTCCTCCACGACATGGACCCGGAGGGTCTTCCGGGGCGCTTCGTGGAGGTCAACCCGGTCGCCTGCGATCGGCTGGGCTACACCGAAGAGGAGTTCCGCGAGCTTTCGGTCAGCGACATCGACGGGACGCCGCCGGACGAATTGCCCGACGATCTCTTCCCGCAGATCCTGCGCGGCGAAGGGGTGCTCTTCGAGAACACGCACATCGCCCGGGACGGCCGGCGCATCCCGGTCGAGATCCACTCCCGCATGATCGAGCTCGGCGGGCGCCGGCTCGTTCTCAGCGTGGCCCGCGACATCACCGAGCGCCGCAAGGCCGAGGCCGCCTTCCGCAGCCGCCTGCGCTACGAGGAGGCCCTTGCCGAGTGCTCCGCCGCGCTGCTCGGTGAAGACGCCGAGCCGGCGGATCCGGCCGAGACCATCCGGCGCGCCCTCGTTCGCCTGCGGGAGGGATCGACCGCCGACCGCGTCTACATCTTCGAGAATGTCGAGGACGCCGAGGCCGGCCTCTGCATGCGCCAGACGCACGAGGTCTGCGGTCCCGGCGCAACTCCGGAGATCGACAACCCCGACCTTCAGCATCTGCCGTACCGCGACGGCTTCGCGCGCTGGCGCGATGTCCTTTCCGCGGGGCGGCCGGTGTATGGACGCCTCGAGGATCTGCCGCCTGGCGAGCAGGCCATTCTCGCCCCGCAGGGCATTCGTTCCATCCTGGTGATCCCGATCCGTGCGGGCGGCCGCTGGCACGGCTTCATCGGCTTCGACGACACCGGTGCGGGCCGCGACTGGAGCCCCGAGGACGTGCAGCTGCTGGACGCGGCCGCGGGGGTGATCGGCGCCTTCCTCGGCCGATGCCGGGCCCGCCGCCGGCTGGCCCGGATCAACGAGGTGCTGCTTGCGTTCGGCAGCGACTTTGAAGACAACATCCGCCGGGTCGTCGATCTCTGCGGCGAGCTCTTCACCCCGGCGTTCGTCCTCTACAACCAGGTGGACGGCGACGGCTACCGGGTCAGCGGCGCCTGGAACGCGCCCGAGACGCTGCTGGCCGGCGGTTACGGCGATCAGCCCAAGCCGTGCGACGTGGCCATTGCGCAACGGGACGAGGACGTCGTCGTCCTGCAGGGCGAGTCGCTCTCGGTCTATTTCGACGCGAATCCGCTTCTGCACGAAGCGGGCGTACGCACCTACGCGGGCCGGCCGGTCCTTTGCGGCGGCGAGGTGGTCGGGGTGCTCTGCCTCTACGACCGCGTGGAGCGCGAGCTCGGCGAGGAGGACCGGCGCGTCTTCGGGCTGCTCACCGCCGCGCTCGGCCGGGAGGAGGAGCGTCGCCGTGCCGCCGAGGGCTTGCGGGAAAGCGAACGCGAATTCCGTCTCGCCTTCGAGAACGCGCAGGACGCCATCCTCTGGTTCGACGCCGACACCGGCCGCATCCGCAACTGCAACGCCGCCGCCGAACGGCTGCTCGGCCGCGCACAGTGCGATCTGTTCGGTACCCTCCGCAGCAGACTCCACCGCCCCGAGGAGGTGGCCTACCACGACCGCCTCTTCCGCCGCCAGCTCGCCGATGCGTCCGAAGCGGTCGAGCGGGTGGATCTCCTCACCGCCACCGGCGCGGTGGTCCCGACCGAGCGCACCCTCTCGGCCAGCGTCATCGGCGGCCGGACCATCATCCAGGGCGTCTACCGCGACGTCACCGAGCGCGTCCGCGCCGAAGAGGCGCTCCGTCGCGAAACCGCCAAGCTCGGCAGCATGATCGCCGGCATGGACGAGGGCGTGATCTTCGCCGACGCCGACGGGATCATCGTCGAGATCAACGACTGGTTCTGCCGCCTCATGGGCCGCCGCCGGGAGGAGGTGCTCGGCCGATCGATGGATACGTTCCATCCGCCGCAGCTCACGGAGCGCATCCGTGCGATCCGCGACCGCTTCCGCGAACAGCCCGCCGCCGCCCCCGTGGTCCTGGAGCGTTCGCTCGGCGGGATGGAGGCGATGTTCCGCGTCCAGCCCATCTACCGCGACGGCCGCTTCGACGGGATGCTGCTCAACGTCATCAACGTCTCCGACCTGGTCGCCGCCCGGCGCGCCGCCGAGGCGGCCAGCCGCGCGAAGAGCGAGTTCCTGGCCAACATGTCGCACGAGATCCGCACCCCCATGAACGGGGTCGTCGGCATGGCCGAGCTCCTCCTGGAAACCGATCTCACCGCCGAGCAGCGCGAATACGCCGACACCGCGGCGCGCTCGGCGCGGTCGCTCCTCAACGTCATCAACGACGTGCTCGACTTCTCCAAGATCGAAGCCGGCCGGCTGGAGCTCCTGCCCGCCCCCTTTGACTGCGAAGCGCTGGTGGACGATGTCGGCGCGCTCCTGGCCGTCCAGGCGCAGGAGAAGGGGGTGGACCTCCTCGTCCGCTATGCGCCGGACGCGCCGAAGCATTTTCTCGGCGACGCGGGCCGCCTGCGGCAGGTGCTCACCAACCTCGCCGGCAACGCCATCAAGTTCACCGAGCGCGGACACGTGCTCATCGACGTCGACTGCATCGAGGTCCGGACCGACGAGGCCGTTCTCCAGGTGCGTGTGGTCGACACCGGTATCGGCATCGCTCCGGAGGAGCAGGACACGATCTTCGAGGAATTCACCCAGGCCGACACCTCGGTCACGCGCCGCTTCAAGGGCACCGGCCTCGGCCTCGCCATCAGCCGTCGCCTCATCGAGCGGATGGGCGGCGCCCTCGGCGTGCTGAGCGAGCCGGGGGTGGGCTCCACCTTCCACTTCCGCCTGCTGCTGCCGCTGGCCGCCGAACCGGAGACGTCCGCCCCCGCGGCGACGGCCTCGCTGCCGCGGCTGCGCATCCTCGTGGTCGACGATCAGCCCATCAATCGCCGCATCCTCTGCGAACGGCTCGCCGCCTGGGCCCTTCCCCATGCGGAAGCCGCCGACGCGCCCGAAGCGCTTGCCGCGCTGCGCGCCGCGGCGGAATCGGGCGAGCCGTACGACATCGCCATTCTCGACCACCACATGCCCGGCGGGGACGGGCCGTCTCTCGCCGCCGCCATCCAGGCCGACTCCGCGCTCGCCCCCACGCGCCTGGTGCTGCTCTCCTCCATCGCGCAGAAGGCCCAGGATCCGGCGGGCCGCGAACGCTTCGTCCGGCAGCTCCTCAAGCCGCTCCGTTCCGAGCCTCTCCGCGAAGCCATCGCCGCCTGCGCCGGGCTCGAGACCGCACGCCCCGAGCGCACCATGCCCGCCTTCGCCGCCACTGCGCCCGCCCGGCGCGCCCGGGTGCTCCTGGTGGAGGACAGCGAGACCAACCGGCGCGTCGCCGCCGCCATCCTCCAGGGCTTCGGTTGCCGCGTCGAAAGCGCCGTCGATGGCCAGGAAGCGCTCGACAAGCTGGCCGGCGCGGAGTACGATATCGTCTTCATGGACTGTCAGATGCCCCGCCTCGACGGCTACGAGGCCACCCGTCGCATCCGCGCGCGCGAGTCCGGCGCCCGGCGCCTCCCCATCGTCGCCATGACCGCCCATGCCATGACCGGCGACCGTGAAAGGTGCCTGCGCGCCGGCATGGACGAGTACATCCCCAAGCCCATCCGGCAGGAGGCCATCCGCGCGGCGCTGGCGCGCTTCTGCGCCGACGTCATCGACCCCGCCGCCGCGACCCGCGAGCGCCGGGTGCTCCTTATCGACCCCGACGGGCGCGAGGACCTGCCCGCCATGCTCCGCGGCCTCACCGGCGGGGGCCTTCTGCGCACGGCGTCCAGCGGGCCGGACGGGTTCATCCTCCTCGGCAGCTTCCTGCCCGACCTCATCGTCTGTTCGCTGGAGATGCCCCCGTGCACCGCCGAGGACCTGGTCACCGTCTCCCGCACGCACGACCGCTACCGCCGCGTCCGCATCCTCGTCCGCGTGCGGCCGGGCGAGGATGTGCGCAGCCGGGCGCTTGCCGAACGGGACGGCGTGGCGACGGCGCCCGCCGATGCCGACGCGGAGACCCTCGGCGCCGCGATCGAGCGCGCGCTGCTCGGCCAGGCCGATCCCGATCCGGCCGAGGCCGCCGGCGGCGCGCCCGTGCTCCGCCGGGATCAGATGCGTCGCCTCACCCAGGGGGACGAGGATCTCCTCCACCGCTTCGTCACCAGCCTGCGCGACGAGCTCCCCCGCCGGCTCGCCGCCACGCGCGCGGCGGCCGGGCGCGACGACTGGACCGCCGCCGAACGCGAGGCCCACGCCATCAAGGGCATGGCCGCCAACGTCGGCGGCGACGAACTCCGCGCCCGCGCCCTCGAAGCCGAAGAGGCCGCCCGCGCCTGCGTCCTCACCCCCGCCCGCCTCCAGGCCCTCGACGCCGCGGTCGGCCGCCTCCTGGCCGCCCTGCCAGCCGCCGAAACCGCCCGTCCGTCCGAAGACGAGGAGAACCCCGCATGACCGACCCCGCCGAACCCCGCATCCCCTTCCGCGTGCTCATTGCCGACGACGACCCCAGCGTCCGCGTGCTCCTGCGCGGCACCGTGGAGAAGTGGGGCTATGCGGTGGAAGAGGCCGGCGACGGCGACGCCGCCTGGGCCGCGCTCGAGGCCGGGGACCCGCCCCGGCTCGCCATCCTCGACTGGCTCATGCCCGGCCAGGACGGGGTCGATCTCTGCCGCCGCCTGCAGGAACGCGACGGCGGGCCGCTCGTGTACACCATTCTCCTCACCAGCAAGACGGAGAAGGAGGACATCGTCCACGCCCTCGACAGCGGCGCGCACGACTTCCTCTCCAAGCCGGTCTACCCGGCGGAGCTCCGCAGCCGCATCGCCGTCGGCCGGCGCCTGGTGGAGGCCGAGGAGCAGATCTCCCGCTACGCCGCGAAGATGGAGACCCTCGCCGAGGAGCGCGCCCGACAGCTCGTCCACACCGAGCGCCTCGCCACCCTCGGGCTTCTCTCGGCCGGGGTGGCGCACGAGATCAACAACCCCGTCGGCTTCATCAGCGGCAACGCGCAGCTCATCGAGATTCACTGGAAAAAGGCGATCAAGGCCGCCCTCACCGCCGCGGCCGCCGCCGACGGCGAGACGCGGACCGGCGCCGAGCGCGCGCTCCGGGACATGCCCGAGATCCTCGACGGCCTCAGGATCGGCGTCGACCGCATCCGCGACATCGTCAGCGGCCTGCGGCGCTTCTCGCGCAAGGACACCGAGGCCTTCGGCCCCTGCGACCCGAACCAGGCCATCCGCAACGCGCTCCTGCTCTGCCACAACGTGCTCAAGTACCAGGTCCGCGTGCGCGAAGACCTGACCGCGGGGCTGCCCACCATCCAGGCCCACGGCCAGCGGATCGAGCAGGTGCTCGTCAACCTCGTCAGCAACGCCGCCGACGCCATGGCCACCACCGGCGGGGGCGAGCTCACCGTCCGCAGCCGCACCGACGGCGACGGCGTCCGCATCGAGGTGCGCGACACCGGTCCCGGCGTCCCCGAGGACCTCCTCGACCAGATCTGGGATCCCTTCTACACCAGCAAGCCGCCGGAGAAGGGCACCGGCCTCGGCCTCAGCATCGCCCAGGGGATCGTCGACGAGCACGGCGGCGCCCTCACCGCCGAAAACCTCCCCGAGGGCGGCGCCTGCTTTGTCCTCCGCCTGCCGCTGCAGCCCCCCGCCGCACGGCCGCCCGCCCCGGCCTGAAGCCGGGCGGTTGCGCCGGCGCTACGGGATCGTGTAGATCCCGGCGCTGTCGAAGAGGAAGGTCCCGTCCGCGTCGGCGCGGACCGTGCCGCCGTGCACGCGGTCATGGAGCTCGCGCACCGCCTCGTGCGGCCCCGGCAGGCGGACCCGGATGCGGATCGCCTCGCCCTCGGGCGCGGGCGCCAGCGCTGCGGGCGGGATGCGCTCTTCCCGCGGCTGCGGCACCACCAGCACGTCGTCCAGCAGCGAAATCCCCCCGCCGCACGGCAGGTGCACCGCGTCCCGGCTGCTCCGTTCGGCAACGAGCGCGGTCAGCGTCCGGTTGAACGGATCGTCCGCGATGGCGGCCGCGCGCGCCACCGGGTCGGCGATGCCGCGGCCGGCGTCGGTCCGGACCGAGACGATCCCGCTCGCGACGTCCGCCGGGGTGCCGCTGGCGATGGCGAAGCGCTTGCCCCCGTGCGCCCGCAGCGACAGGAGCGCGTCGCGCTGCCCCATCCCGTCCACCGGGCTCGGCGTGTTGGTGACGATCGACATCGCGTTGCTGAACGCCTCCAGGCACGACCCCTCCGCCCAGATCAGCGCCTCCGGGTTGACCGCGCGGACCAGGTCGCGCACGAAGTCGTAGAACCGGATGTTCCCCAGCATCGCGTCGCTCGGGTAGCGCATCCAGGGCCGCGGCGCATAGTCCATCGGGTAGCTGAACCCCGCGCAGTCGAAGAAGAACCCGTCCATCCCCAGCGTCTCCAGGTAGTAGCGCAGCCACCGTTCCACGTACGCCTGGTAGCCGGGGTGGAGCTGGTTGATGTAGAGGATGTGCGGCTGCGCCGGCCGGCCCCAGGAGGGGAGCACGTCCCCGTCGACCCCGCGGATGAACCAGTCCGGGTCGGCCTCGCCCTGGGGGTTCATCCCGCAGGAGCTGATCCAGGTGATGATGCGCGCGCCCGCGTCCTTCAGCCGCCGGATCATCCGCTCGTAGTCCGCCCGCGGCCCGAGCGCGGCGGTCGGCCCCGCCCCGTTGGGCGAGGTGCCGCCGAAGGTCTCGTTCCGCTCGTGGGTGGTGAGGAAGAACGCGGTGGCCGCGCGGCGCTCGATGATCGGCAGAAGCGCCTCCTCCATCTGCCGCCAGTTCGCGAACGCGCCGGGCTGGCCCGGTACGTGCATCCAGGTCGACCGGAGCGCCCAGTCCGGCGCCTCCTCGTAGTGCCGGCTGAGGCGCTCGGCCAGGTAGCGCCGCATCGAGTCGGCCGACCGGCCGCAGCGGAACGCCACGCTCGGCAGTTGCACCGCGGCGTGCATCCGCAGCTCGCCCACCGGCAGAAAGTCGAACGCCACCCCCCGGCCGGCGACGCGGTGGTTCAGGTTGTAGGCGATGGCGGGCCGGGCGCAGGAGACGGCCAGCCAGTTCTCCGTCTCCGGGTCGTAGTACACCGCGCCCGGGAACCCCATGTCGCCGGCGTACTGCCGCCGGTAGAAGTGATCCACGTGCGCACGGACCTCGTCCACCGGCCCGTTCTCCCAGCCCATGTGGACGCTCGGGCCGGCGCCGCTGGTGTTGAGGGCGATCATGTGCGTCCGGTCGCCGAAGAGCGTCCACGCCCAGCAGGGGGCGGTGATCGTCTCCACGTGGAGCGGCGCCTCCAGCGCGCCCCAGCCCGCGCCGGGGCAGTCGTACAGCGTCCGGATCTTGGATCGCCGGACCGTGTAGGTCACCTCCACGTGTTCGTCGCCCACCGCCCGCAGCGCGCGCGCCACGTCGAGCCCGACCCCGGTGTAGTGCGAGACGAACCGGCTGGCGTGCATCTCGGTCAGCGTCCGGTAGGCCATCCGGTCCGGCAGGTCGGTCCACGCGGCGGGCGCGGTCCGCAGCGCCAGCGGTTCGCCGTTGACCGCCACGTCCGACGCCGGCGCGTCCGGCTGCAGCAGTTCCCGGCCGTAGAGCCGCAGGCTGCGGATGCAGCCGGTCGCTTCGTCGGCTCCGAGGGTCAGTGCGCTCGTCTCGACAATCGTCTGCATGGTCCCGTCTTCCTTCCGCCGGGGGGAGGCCGCCGTCGCGGGCGCGGCCGGTTGGCGGTCGACCCGTCCGTCGACCGTCGACCGCCATTCTTAGGGCAGGCGCGCCGCCGGGTCAAGCGCGCGGTCGCCGGCAACAACGGGGCGGTCCCGTCTTGACGTACCGCGCCGGTCCGGTAAGCTGCTGAGCGGTCGGACACCGCGCGGCGTCCGGCCTTCTTCTTGCCGCGACCCCGGTGCGCTTGCCGGGTGCGCCCGAGGCGACGGTTGCATGGCCAAGCGGAAGAAAAAGCGCAAGCGCGGCGGTGGAGCGCCCGACGCCCCCCCCGTTGCCTCGCTCGCCCCCTCCGGGCCGGAACCCGACGGACCGGATGCGGCCGGCGCGGCGCCGGACGGGCGTCCCGCAGCGCCCGGCCGCTGGCGCGGCGTCCGGGTCGAGCTTCTCTGCGGGGGCGTGGCGATCCTTGTTCTCGGCGTGGCGCTGGCGCTTCTCTACCGGCCGGCGCTCGACTGCCCGTTCTTCTACGACGAAAAGCGCCTCATCATCACCTCGCCGCAGGTGCAGGCGGGCACGCCGTGGGCCGCGTTCCGCCTCAACCCGAGCCGCGGCCTGCCGATGGCCACCTTCGCCGCCACCTATGCCCGCACCGGCGAGGCCCCGGCGCTCTGGCGCGGGACGCAGGTGGCGCTCCACGGGCTGACCACGGTTCTCCTGGCGCTTCTCCTGCGCCTTCATCTGCGGGACGAACCGCGCCGCGCCGCCATCGCGACCGCCTATGGCGTGGCGCTTGTTTTTGCGCTCCATCCGCTGGCGGTGGAGTCGGCCGTCTACGTCTGGTCGCGGGGGTCGGTGCTCTACACGCAGTTCGCGCTCCTCGCAGCCCTGCTCGCCGTCTTGGCGGTGCGCCAGCCCACACCCCGCCGGCGGTGGATCGGCTTCGGCCTCGGCGTCCCGTTCCTCGGCCTGGCCGGCCTCAGCAAGGCGGCGGGGATCATCCCGGCCGCGGGCGCATGGTTCGGCACGGTGCTGGCCGGTGACCGCCGCCGGGCGCTCCTCCTCCTCGCGGCGGGAACGGGGATCGGCCTCCTGGCGGTGCTCGTCGGCTGGACCGTCCTGACGGAGACCTTCGAGCACACCCTCCACGGCCTGCGGATCCGCCTGCAGGACCGCACCACCCTCACCCAGCCCCTCTGGACGCAGACGGCGGGGTTCCTCCTCTACCTCCGCCTGCTCGTGCCGTGGCCGGGGCAGTACGCGGTTACCCACCTCGTCGAGCCGCCGGTCACCGGGACGGGGTTCCTCGGCATCCTGGCGATGCTGGTCCTGGCGGGCGGGACGGTCTGGGCTGCCCTCCGCGGGCGCGTCCTGGCCGCGACGGGCGGGGCGCTGGTTCTTTTCGCCTTCCTTCCGTACCTGGTGGTGCCCAGCCGCGCGGTGGTGGAGTACAAGGCCTACCCCATCCTGGCGGGCGCGGCGCTTCTCCTGGCGGCGGGGCTGCGGCGGATCGCGCCGGAGCGGCGCGCCCGGCCGGGCGTCTGGATCGCGCTCGGGGGGCTGGCCGTCGCCTGCGCGGCGGTCACCTGGGGCCAGGCGCGGACCTGGACCGACCCGCTCTCCGTCTGGCGACAGGCGCTCGTCGCCCACCCGGACAACCCCGAGCCGAAGACCGCCCTCGCCTATGATGCACTCCAGCGGGCCGAGGCCGCTTACGAACGCCGTGACCGGCCCGCCTACGATCGCGCCCTCGACGAGATGGGCAAACACCTGAAGCTCGCCGCCCGCGACATCCAGGCCATCATGGAGCGCAGCGGCCCCCTGGTGAAGAACAACTGGTGCTGGACCTTCGACCTGCTCGCCCTCTGGTTCAAGCGGCGCGGCCGGCTGGACCTCGCCGAGGGGCACTGGAAGCAGGCCCTCGCCTTCAACCCCGACTACGTCCCCGCCATGTACAACCTCGCCGGCCTTCTCCTCCAGCAGAACCGCCGCGCCGAGGCCCGCGAGTTCTACCAGATGGCCCGCGCCCACATCCACGACCCGTACGAGCAGCAGCTTGTCCAGCAGCTCGCACCCTACTTCCCGGACGCGGCGCCGTGAGCGCCGCCGCTTCCGCGCCGGACGCGACCCCTGCTCCCCGGGTCAGCGTCGTCATCCCCAACTGGAACGGCGCGGCCGTCCTGCCCGGCTGCCTCGACGCGCTCGCGGCGCAGACCTTCGCCCCGTTCGAGGTGGTGGTGGTGGACAACGGCTCCACCGACGGTTCGGCCGATCTCCTCGACGCGTGGTCGCCGCCGGCGGGTGTCTCGACGCGCACGGTGCGCCTGCCGGAGAACATCGGTTTCGCCGCGGCGGTGAACCGCGGCGTCGAGGCCGGCCGCGGCGCGTTCGTCGCCTTCCTCAACAGCGACGCCGAGCCCGCCCCCGACTGGCTCGCCGTGCTCCTCGCCCGCTTCGACGCCCGGCCCGACATCGGCTTCTGCGCCTCCAAGCTGGTGACCCACGCCGATCCGTCGGTCCTCGACACCGCCGGTCACGGCTTCACCACCGCCGGCGCCGGGTACGCGCGGCTCCGGTGGGCGCCCGACGATGCGCGCGCCGCCGAGGAACGCGAAGTCTTCGGCGCCTGCGCGGCCGCCAGCATCCACCGGCGCGAAGCGCCCGACCGGGCCGGTCCGCTCGACGAAGCCTTCTTCTGCTATTACGAGGACCTGGATCTCGACCTGCGGCTGCAGCTTGCGGGAGTGCGCTGCCTCTACGTCCCGGCGGCGGTGGTCCGCCACCGTGTCAGCGCCACGTCCGGCGGGGGGCGGAGCGCCTTCATCGTCTACCACTCCAGCCGCAACCAGGAGTGGGTCTACGCGAAGGGGATGCCGGGGCGGCTCTTCTGGACGCGGCTGCCGGCGCACCTCCTGTACAACCTCGGCCGGTTCGCCGTCTACCTGCTGAAGGGGCGGGGCTGGGCCTTCTTGCGGGGCAAGGCGGCGGCCCTCCGTGGCCTCCCGCGCGCCTGGCGGCAGCGCGCCGCCGTGCAGGCCACGCGCACCGTCTCCGTCAGCGCCTTCGCCGCCCGGCTCGACCCGCACTGGTTCCGCCGCCACTTCCTCGACCACCTCCCCGGCCGCCGCGACCGGTCGTAACGCCCCTTCACACGCGGTGCGTATGCACGATTCCCGGTGGTGGTGGTTTTCGGAAAAGGGGTGGCGTCGCTTCCCCTGTCTTCGTCAGTGCGCATCGCCGAGGAGTCGCCGAATGCCGCAGACGAAATGGTGGAAGCTGCGGGAGCGCTGGTTGTCGAGATCCAGGTGCGGCCCGATTCGGCGGCTTCCGGCAATCTTCTGGTATGAGGGTGCGATGCTGCGGAGAGCCGTGATGGGAGAGGGTGTTTGATCGGGATCGCGGTACGGGGCTTTCTTCTGGTGGCGTGACAGGTTCTGGAGATCCAGGCCCTTTTCGACAGCGTTCAGATCGGCGAGGTACCAGCTTTCAAGCTCGTGGCACGCGATGCGCACCAGGGTTTTCGCTTTCCCCGCGTCTTCGCATTTGGCGACAAGCTTCGCCTTGATGGCCTTGCAGTCGCCCGCGTCCTTGTCTCTCAGGACAACGAACCGGGCCGTCGGGGTTTTGTAGCCCCGGATTCTCCGCACGAGCTGCCGTTCGAGGTCCTGCTTGCCTTCGAACACAATGTAGCGGGGCAGCATGTCATCGGGGAGCAATCGTGGCAGCACGCCCTTCAGCATCTCCTCGACGGAAGGTTCTTCGAGAAAGAAGACAATTTCCCTCATTGCGGATCGGCTCCCGCGAAGAAACCTTGCTTCCAGAGGTAGCCCATCTGGTCGCCCTCCTGCATGTACTGGGCGATTTGTTCGTCTTCCTGCGCGCGGCGTATAGAGGTGTAGCCGTCCTCCTTGACCAGCCAGAACACCTCCTCCAACTGGGTTGCATTCAGGAAATCCGGCGAGTGCGTGGAGACGAAGACCTGTCCGCCCCGATTGGCATAGGCCCTGAATTCTTCTGCCAGTTCCCAGAGGAGCTTCGGGTAGAGCTGGTTTTCGGGTTCTTCTACGCACAGCAGTGGGTGCGGGGAGGGATCATACAGAAGAACGAGGTAAGCGAACATCTTGAGCGTGCCGTCGGAGACATGCCTTGCGAGAAAAGGGTCCTCGAAAGCGCCGTCCTGAAAGCGGAGTAGAACCCGGCCCTCTTCCGTCGTCTTGGCGTCAACTTTGGAAATACCCGGAACTCGCAGGGCGAGCTTCTCCTTGATCCTTTCAAACAGTTCCGGGTGGCGCTTGTAGAGGCATTCCGTGACGATGGACAGATTCTCGCCTTCCCGCGAAAGGTGTTCGGCATAGCCTGCTTCCTGTTCGAGGCGGGCCCGCTGGATGTGGAAGTCCGAAACGTGCCAGTTCTCGATCAACTCCCCGATGGCCATGACGGCGGGGAACTTCTTGAATTGCGCCAGGCCTTTGATGGCCAGGACATCGGGGGATTTGAGCGATTGCTCCTCCCGCTGAAGCTTGGATTCGTCCTCCACCTGGTCCGGTTCGTTGGTCACAGCGGTTCCCTTGCCCCTGGAGAAGTCAAGGAAGTGCCAGGGCTGGCCCTTGCTGCCCCGCCGGTAGCGCAGGATCTCCCGCTCGACATAAGGCGCATCGTTCTCCTCGTTGATGGCCAGAAAATAGGTCACCAATGGTGAGGATGCGCTTTCCCGGAACTTGATTTCGATTTCAATCGGCCCTTCGGCACTGCGGCTGCGGACCTCTTGGAATGCCCGGCTGCCGCCCAACTTGACCAGGGCGACGTGTACGTTTTCGGTCAACGCATCCTTCAGGAAGCCGAACACGCTGAAGAGTGTCGACTTGCCCGTGCCATTGGCACCCACCAGCACGCACATGCGCGGGATGTCGCGAAGTTCTGTATCCCTGAACGCCTTGAAATTTTTCAACCTGAGGGCTTCGATTTTCATGTTCGCACTCCGTCAAGCCTCCAGCGTGGATTCCGGGCAGGGCTGAGGCTGGAGAGGCGCTCATGATACCGCATCTCCATGCCGTTTCTCAACACGTAAGGTGATGGGATTGCTGAAAAGAAGCCGGAGTGGCGCCCGCACAGGCGCGGGAAGCCTGTCGGCAAGAATGGATGGGAGGGGCCGTGCATTCTTTTCAGGATTACCGTCTGGCCCGTTCTTTCGAGATGTCGGTGGGCATGCGCTTGTCAATTGCGATGGCCTCACAGTGTTGGCCCGGTTCCGTTGCGGCCGTGCCGGGTCAGGTCCCGCCGCTGCCCGTCCCGGCCAGGCGGACGGGGTTCTGCCGGGTCAGGCGGAGCGTGGTCCGGCCGTCGAGGGTCCGCGTGGTCGGTGCGCCGTCGGCGGCCGGCAGGTGCAGCATCACGGGCCGGTCGGTTGTCACGGTGTATGCGATGGCGTCCGCGCCGTCGGCCTGCCAGTCCACCTCGATCCAGCCCCCGTCCGGGCCGTGCGGCAGCCGGCCCCGGCACGCCGGCAGCGGCCCCGGCGCCAGCGTCAGCGCGTACGCACCCGCGCCCAGGTCGAACCGCCGCCGCAACCCCAGCAGGTAGCGCGACATCTGCCACGTGGGCGACCCGGACCACTGGTGGCAGTGGCTCCACCGCGGATCGAACACCTCCAGCCACGATCCGTCGTTCTGCGTCAGCATCCAGCCCCAGCAGGTTCGCCACTGGTCGAGCACGAACGCGGTTTCGCCGCGCTCCAGGAGCACCGGGAACGCGAACGCGCTGAAGTACGGGGTGATGATGGCGGGGTGCTTCGTCTCCGGGTGGGCGGCGCGGGGGGCGTCGGCGCGGTTGGGGAAGCCGTCGAGGAGGTGGCGCTTCAGGAACGCGACCGCGTCGGCCTGCAACGCTGAATCGATCAAGTCCGAACCGAGCGCCAGCACCGTCGCATGGTAGCCCAGCGCCGCGAAACCCCCGTCCGCCAGCCGCGCGACCGCGTCCTGCCGGCAGTGCGCCGCCACCGTCTCCGCGGTGGCGCGGTACGCGTCGGCGTCGTCCGTGCGCCCCAGCCACGCGGCCCAGTCCGCCATCGCGCGGGGCCCCTCCAGGTAGCGCAGGTTGACCGGCAGATTCGGCCGGTCGGGCGTGGGTTCGAACCCCCAGTCGACGTAGAGCCAGCCGAGGTCGAACGGGTGACCCCGGCGGTTGGCCAGCCCGTCGGCGCCCCAGAACGGGGTGAACGCGGCGATGTTGCGCTGTGCGGCGGGGTAGAGGCGCTCCAGGGTCGCGCGGTCGCCGCTCTGGCGGGCATACTCGACCGCGCCGGTGGCCCAGAGGAGTGCATAGGTCGCAAAGGCCTGCGTGAAGAGGGGTTGCGCCGGGTATACCCCCGGTACCATCCCGTCCGCCCGCGCCGCGTCCGCCGCCTGCACCAGCGCCCGCCGGATGAGCCCCAGGTCGTGCCAGCCCGCCGCCGCGTTTGGCAGCGCCACGGGGAAGACGTCGCCTGCGTACTGGCCGCGCTCGCGCGTGGGACAGTCGTTGACTGCGTCTTCGGCGCAGCCGCGGAGCGTCTCGAGGCCGGTCTGCCAGATGCGCGCCAGCAGCGGATCGCCGGGGTCACAGGCGGCTTCGCTCGGGGGGTACGCGGTGCGCTCCAGGTAGCCCTCTTCGACAAAGGTGCAGGCGGCCTCGTCGGCGCCGAGCACGTGCAACTCCAGGTAGCGTCCGCCCTTGGGGACGAGGGGGAGATAGGTGTGCCGGCCGCCGGGCGCGACGTAGTGGTCCAGCAGCGCGCTGTGGCCATCCCCGCCGCGGTAGGGGATGACAGGCGCAACCCGGCCGTCGAGCAGCGTTTCCGACACGCCGAACTCCACGATCGCACCCGCCGGCAGATCCAGCGTGAACCGTGGCCGCCCCAGCCGCACCCGGCCGAGGTCGTACCGCCGCCAGAAGCCGCCCGATGGCAGATCCCGGCAGGCGAGATCGCGCAAAACGAATTGCATCGCCGGGTCCTCCGGGCCCCAGCCGAAGCGCTGCGCCAGCGGGCCGCCGCCGATGCGCACCGGGGCGACCGGCAGCAGCCGGCACCCCGCGCAGGCGGGGGCGCGGAGCGTGCCGGGCCGGTCGGCGACCGTCACGGCCGCGGGCCAGTCCGCGTCGTCGTGGCCGGGCGCCTGCCAGTCGCGGATCGCGCTGCGCAGGTCGCACCACTCCATCCACGGGTGCCCGTTGCCGATGCGGTGGACGCGCGGCGTGTAGCCGGGCAGCACCCGCCCCCGCCACGCCAGCGGCAGCGCGCGGCCGCCGTCGGCGA
>CAZKKD010000010.1:0-4707 GCA_964553265.1 uncultured Planctomycetales bacterium
GAGCGCGAGCAGGTTGGTCTGGAAGGCGATGTCGTCGATGGTCTTGATGATCTTCCCGATGGCGGCGGCGGCCTCGTTCATCTCGTTCATGCTGGTGACGAGCTCGGCCATCTGGCGGTTGCCGGTCTCGGCCGCGTCGCGCGAGGACTTGCCCAGGCGTTCGGCTTCGCCGGCGTGTTCGGCGTTGGCGCTGGTGCGGCTCTCGATCTCGCTGAGGCTGCTGGCGATCTCCTCCAGGCTGGCGGCCTGGCGGCCCGCATCGTCGGAGAGCGACTGGCTGGAGGCCGAAAGCTGGCGCGTCCCGGCCGAGACCTGGCCGGCCACCTCGTGGGCGCGACCGACAATGTCGTTGAGGCTCCCGACCATCCCGGCCAGTGCATGGCCCAGGAGATCCCGGTCGCTGGCCAGCACCACGTCGCGGGTCAGGTCGCCTTCGGCAATGGCGCGGGCGAGGCGGGCCTTCCGCTCCAGGGCGTCGGCCATCCCGTCCAGCGCACGGCCGAGGGCGCCGGTCTCGTCCTTGCGCGTCGTCTCCATGCGCTGGGAAAGATCCCCCTCGGCGATGGCGCCGGCCAGGTCCACCGCCTGCCCGATGGGGTGCGTGATGGATCGGCCGATCCAGAGCGACAGACCGACCAGCGCCAGGGCCGCGGCCACAACGGAGCCGTACCCCACCGTCGTGGCAAAGGCCTGCCGATCGGCGGCCACGCGGGCCGTCGTCGCAGCCGCCTTGTGTGCGAGGGCCTGGATCTCGTCGGACGAAACGGCCAGTTGCGCCGCCAGGTCGCGGCGGCGGGTCCAGTGGCCGAACAGCGCTTCCTGCAGGGCGGGGATGGCGTCGAGTTCGGCCTTCGCGGCAGCCCAGGGACGCGAATAGACGTCGTCGCCCACCGCCTGGACCTGCATCTCCAGCGCCTGCCGGCTGGTCTTCTGGCGATCCTCCAGCGCAGCGCGCGCGGCCGCGTAGGCGTCCGGATCCCCGTTCAGCAGCAGACCCTGGACGTTGGCCAGACCGCTCTGGAAATAGCCGAGGAACTGGCTGCACTGGTCGCGGAGCGCCGCCTTGGCGACGGGGAGGTCCTCCACCATCAGCGAGAGCTGGGCCTCTTCCTCCACCAGGCCGTCGATGATGGCGCGAAGGTGGGTCGTCGCGGTGGCGTACCGCCTGCCGAGCGCGGCATACGCTTCGTTGAGCGCCAAAACTTCCGGTTCGAGGCTGCCGAAATGGTCCGCGTGCGTCGTGGCCGAGGCGTGCATCTCCCGGAGCAGGTCCGCGGCCCCCACGGCCCGCGCCCGCGCTTTCGCGTCCTCCATCTCCTGCAGGAGCGTGTCGAGGGCGGTGCGGATCCCGGTTGCGCGTTCGGCGTCACCGGTCCGCGCGAACTGCTCTTCCAGGATGAGCGCGCGGAGGATGATCTCCGACATCTCGCTGCAGCAGTCGCCGAGCGCGTTGGCCTGGCGAGCGCGTGCGCTGGCGATGCCGTCGACGACCGTCACCGCCACCACCGCCGCCACCCCGACGAGGCTGATGAGCAGAATCCGCGCCGAAAGGGAATGGAGATACGACGATGCCTTGCGCCCGGAAGCCGGTCCGCTCATGGGTCACACCCCTCACCGCAGAAAACGAAGATGGCGCCCCGCGATCCGCAGACGGTCGGCTTCGGGCCCTGCGCTCCGCCCACCGCCTGCGCCCGTGCCCGTCCGCCGGTTACTCCGTCTTGGCTTCGGCGTCCTCTTCTTCGTAGATGCCGGCGAAGACGACCGCATCCCCTTCGCGGACGTAGTAGCAGATCTTCTTCATCGGCGTCTTGCCGCCGGGCTTGATCCAGTGGTACTCGAACCAGCCCTTGGCGTTCTTGTCCTTCTTGATGGCCTCGAAGACAGCCGGGTACCAGGGCTGCTTCGTCTTCGGATCCTTCAATCCCATCAGGTTGCGCCCGATGAACTTCGGCTGCACGCCGTGGGCGAGGATCTTTGCGTCGAGGTCCATGATGTAGACGTAGGTGTCCTTCCAGACGAAGGGGCTGCCCTCTTTGTGGACCGCTTCGACCGCGGCGTCGAGGTCCTTCTCCTGGATGATCTTGACGACCGCTTCGCACTTGGCGACGCACTCTTCCCTGGTCGCCTGACCCTCTTCATCGGCACACACCGCCCCGACCGTGAACGTCAGGGTCAACGCCAGCGCCAGATCCCGCAAGACATGCCCATGCATCCGTTCTTCTTCCTCAGAGTCCACAGTCCCCAACGAAACCCCAATGCCATGCCGGCGCCGCCGCAACTTTGAACCGATCGAAACCGCCCTCTTCGCCACGAAGAGAAACAGAAAAACAACGCAACCCTAACGAAGCTTGTGCGCGGTCGGCATAACCCTCTCAATGCAAACACTATACTGCGGGAGAATCCGGCTGGGAATCCGAAAACCTTTTTTTGCTCAATTTTGCCGAATGGGACGTTTTGGGGCATAAGGATACGGGAGGCTTCCGCCGGACCCGGCAATCGCCGCCTATGCGCACAAAGGCGCCTCGTTCGACCGGGAAGTAAATCGGGCGCCTGTCTCTGCGCGGAAACGAGGCCGAAGACAGTCTGTGCGAAGACTTCGCGGGAGGCAGGCAGTGCGGGCGGCGTTCCGGCGGCGCAGGTTCAGTCAGAAGTCGTAGACGAAGCTGAAGTTGTGGGCGTGGTCGCCTTCGGTGCGGATCTCGCTGGCCCAGTCGATGGCCCAGTTGTCGTGGTACCAGGTGCTGCCGAAGGCGAGGCCGCCGGCGGTTTCGCGGCGGGACTCGTAGTTGATGACCGGGGCGTCGGCGTCGAGGGTGCCGCGCCACTCGTCGCTGACGATGAAGATGCCGCCCCGGAGCGTCATCCGCCGGGGGAGCACGTCCACCTCGCTGCCGACGGAGAAGCGGAGGATCTCGTGCTCCTCGGTCGGGGTGAAGACGGCGTCCTTCTCCTTGAGGAGGAGATCCTGCAGCGTCAGGTCGCCGGTCAGGAGCCAGCGATCAGTCATCTGCATGCCGGCGCCGATGCGGTACTCGCTGCAGTAGACCTCGCCGTCGCCGCCCGATTCGATGCCGAGGTTGTTGCTGGCGTCGCCGCCGCCGAAGCTCATGACGCCGCCGACGGTGAGCTCGCGCGTCATGCGCATGAGGATGCCGGCGCGGAGCTCGTAGCGGTTCATCTCCACGTTGCGCCAGTCCATGTCGTCGACGTGGGTGGTGTGGTAGCTGAGGCTGACGCCGCCGAGGACGCGCCCGTAGTTGAAGGCGCGCCCGTAGCCGAGGGTCAGGATGTCGCTGCCGAAGTCGGCCCCGTTGGCGCCGTGGGCCGAGCCGTAGATGTGGCTGTAGCGCACGCCGGCGCCGTGGTTGGCCTCGTCGTTGAAGTGCCGGCCCTGCCCCTCCAGACTGCTGGCCCGCACCGCGCCGCCGATGGTGACGGTGTTGTAGGTGGTCTGGCGGTCGTCCTCGCGGACCTGGGCGAAGGTGTAATTGTTGATCCACTGGTGGTTGCCGAGCCCGCCGAGAACGGCCGGGTTCTGGTAGAGCCCGTGCGCCCCCTCGCCCCGGAGCGCGGTGTAGCTGCCGGCCATCCCCATCGCGCGCGGCGAGACCACCGACCCGCTCAGGATCTTCTCGCCGGTGCGGATGCGGTAGTCGGTCTCGTCGGCCCGCAGTTCACCACACGCGGCCAGGATCGCAGAGACGCACAGGACGATGGCGGACAGGCGGGAGGCGATATCCATTGCGGCTCCACTGGCAGACGGCGGCCGGACACAGCGTCACAACTCCCTGTTGTTATCGACACGTACGGGAAACCGCTTGAAAGAATGCCGCCCCTCTGCTACATCCAATCCCGTACAACGAAGGCGCGCGGGGCCCCGCCCCGGCCGGATCAACGGAAACCGTACAGGCAACCGGGAGAAGATCATGCGGTTACAGGATCGATGCGCCGTCGTGACCGGCGCGGGACAGGGCATCGGCGAGGGGATTGCCCTCCGCCTGGCCGACGAAGGCGCCCATGTGGCGGTGCTCGACCTCAACGTGGACGCGGCCCAGACCGTCGCCGACCGGATCGCCGCCAAGGGCGTGAAGGCCGCCGCCGTCGGCGCCAACGTCACCGACGAGGACGACGTGGCGCGCGCCATGGGCGAAGCGCGCGAAGCGCTGGGCGGGCTCGACCTCCTCGTCAACAACGCCGGCGTGCTGAAAAGCAGCTTCATCACCGACTTCGAGAAGAAGGACTGGGACTTCGTCGTCGGGGTGAACCTGACCGGCGCGTTCCTCTGCATCAAGCATGCGGCCAAACACATGATCGAGCAGGAGAAGGGCTCGATCGTCGTCATCGGCTCCCGCAGCGGAAAGAAGGGCGGTCTCTGGAACCACGCCTACTGCGCGAGCAAGTTCGGCGTCATCGGGCTGGTGCAGTGCGTGGCGCTGGACCTCGCCCCGCACGGCATCCGCGCCAACGTGGTCTGCCCCGGCAACGCGCTCGACACCCCGCTCTGGCAGGACCTGGCGGTGCAGTACTCGAAGAAGCTGGGCAAGTCGCCGGAGGAGGTGATCGAGCACTACCGTTCGCGCGTGCCGCTGAAGCGCGGCTGCGACGTGGCCGACATCGCCAACACGGTCGTCTTCCTGGCCGGGGACGAGTCGAGCTACATGACCGGCCAGGCGCTCAACGTCACCGGCGGCGAGATCATGCACTGAG
>CAZKKD010000010.1:4807-24122 GCA_964553265.1 uncultured Planctomycetales bacterium
CTCATCATTGAATTCGAGGGCGGGGAAAAGAGAGTCTTCGACATGAAGCCCATCCTTTCCTGCGGACGGTTCTCAGAATTGGAAGACGCGGCCGCTTTCCGCAACGTACATATTCGTTTCGACACTGTCGAGTGGGCCAACGGCCTGGATCTCGATCCCGAGTACTTGTATCGTCAAAGTCAGGCCGTACCCGATTGACCGGCTCCCTCCAACGATGACGGGACACACCCCATGCCGGACCGCCCGAACCTGATCTTCGTTTTCGGCGACCAGTGGCGCGCGCAGGCGTTCGGCTACGCCGGCGATCCGAACGCCCGGACGCCGCGCATCGACGCCTTCGCCGCCGAGAGCCTGCACCTCCCCAACGCCACCAGCGGCATCCCCGTCTGCACCCCGTACCGGGCGTGCCTGCTGACCGGGCAGTACCCGCTGACGCACGGCCTCATCGTCAACGACCAGCCCATCGGCGACGATGCCGTCGGGGCCGGCCACATGCTGGACGCGGCCGGGTACGACACCGTCTACATCGGCAAGTGGCACATCGACGGGCACGGCCGCAGCGGCCCCGTCGCGCCGCAGCGGCGGCTGGGGTTCCGGATGTGGCTCGGCTGGGAGTGCACCCACGACTACAACGAATCGTTCTACTGGGACGAAGCCGGGGAGCAGCGCACCTGGGCGGGCTACGACGCGGCGGCCCAGACACAGGAGGCCTGCGCGCGCATCCGCGACCGCGACCCCGACCGGCCGCTGGCGCTCTTCCTCTCGTGGGGACCGCCGCATGCGCCCTACGAGACCGCGCCGGAGGGCTGCCGGGCGCTCTTCGATCCGGACGCGATCCAACTCCGTCCCAACGTGCCGGACGAGACCGCCGATGCGGCCCGCCGCGACCTGGCGGGCTACTACGCCCACGGGGCGGCGCTGGACGCCTGCTTCGGCGGCCTCCTGGACACGCTCGACGCCGAGGGGCTCCGGGACAACACCATCGTCGTCTTCACCAGCGACCACGGCGACATGCTGGGGAGCCATGGCCTTACGAAGAAGCAGCACCCCTACGCCGAGAGCATCGACGTGCCGTTCCTCGTCCGCTGGCCGGCGGGGCTGGGCCCGGCGGGGCGGACCGATCCGCTGCCCCTCAACGCGCCGGACATCCTGCCCACGCTCCTCGGCCTCTGCGGCGCCCCGATCCCCGACACGGTGGAGGGGGTCGACTTTTCGCCGCACCTGCGGGGCGAGCGGACGATGGACGACGGCGGGGCCTACCTCGCCTGCTACCGGCCGTTCCACCAGTGGACCTACGCGATGGGGGCGAAGGACTACCGCGGCCTGCGCACCGAACGCTACACCTACGCCCGGTCGCACGACGGGCCCTACGTCCTCTTCGACAACGAGGCCGACCCGTACCAGCTCCGCAACCTGGCGCACGACCCGGCGGCGGCGGACCTCGTCCGCGACCTCGACCGGAAGCTGCAGGCCAGGCTCGACCGCCTCGGCGATACGTTCGAAACCGGCGACGCGCTGATGGAGCGCTACCGCGTCCCCATGAAGGACGGCGACGTCGCCATTCAGTGGTGAGCGGATTTCGCAGGGACCACGGGAAAGAGAGGAGAACTACCCGGCGGCGCCGTCCCCTTCCTCTTCCGTGAGCGCCTGGAGGACGGCGAGGACGGCCCCGGGAGTGTCGGCGGCGAAGAGGGCCTCGCGCGTGGCGGCGTCGACGAAGACGTGGGCCGCGGCGGCGAGGAGCCGGAGGTGCTGGCTCGGATCGCGCGCGCTGGAGAGAATCAGCAGCACGATGCGGCAGGGCGTGTCGTCCACCCCGCCGAAGACCACCCCCTCCTCGTGGCGGCCAAGCACCAGCACCGGGCGCTCGAGCCCCATCAGCCGGCAATGCGGAATGGCCACCCCGTGCCCGACCCCGGTGGGGGCCAGGTCCTCGCGCTCGCGGAGGATCTGGAGCGCCTGGCCGCGGTCGAGCGGTTCGTCGGTCACGGCGGCGGCGCGGTCGACAGGCGCCTCGATCACCTCGCCCTTCGTGCGTTGCCGCATGCCGAGCACCACCGTCTCCGGCAAGAGCGCCCGCAGAAGCCGCAGCACCGTCTCGGCCCGGCCGGAGCGGACGGGCTCGGCGGCGCGGAGGGCCTGCTCCTCGTCGGCGGCCCAGCTCCGCCAGCGGCGGAGGTTGCGGTCGGCCAGCGCCACGCCCACCACCTCGAACGCGACGATGCCGGTCAGCACCACCGCCGAAAACCGCGGATCCTCCAGCACCGCCGTGACGTAGACCGCCTCCACCGCGGCCACGCCGGCCTGCGGCGGCATCAAACTCGGCAGGCAGGCCGCCGCCTTGCGGTCCTCGCGCACGATGCGGCAGCCGAGGCGGGTGCCGAAGATCTTGCCCGCCGCCCGCGTGGTCGCGTAGAGCGCCGCCAGGCCCAGCGCCTCGACGCCCCCGGCCTGGAAGCTGAGCGACGCGCCACCCGCGCGAAGAAGCCCAGGGTGAAGACGGGGGTGATGGTCTCGATCTTGAGCGAGTCGAAGACGGCCTGGCTGTGCAGGGTCGGCACCAGGAACCCCGCCGCCGTCGCCGTAATCAGAAACGGCAGTCCCAGCGCATACGATGCCCCCGCCCCCAGCGAAACCGTCCCCAGCACCACCAGCAGGATCTCCGCCGACGGGCTCGGGTGCTCGGCCAGCATCCGGTGGAGAAAGTTCGATTCCGACGCATCGCCCACGACCTCGGTCTCGGTGTCCTCCAGCATGCCCGCCTCGCGCCGGACCAGCATCCGGAGCGCCACGAAGATGCCGCCCCCCAACAGCAGCGCCGCGCCAATCTCCCACGCCACCGTTCCCAGCACCGGCGCCGCACCGCCCCCGCCCTCGCGCAGGGACACCTCGGCCACCTGCACCAGCACGGAGAACGCGACGATCTCGGCAAGGTCGGTGAGCACCACCAGCCCGCCCATCATCTGCCGCAACCGGCCCTCGATCCGCAGCCGGTTCATGAGGACAAACGCCACCGCCGGCGCACTCGCCACCGCGATCACGCCCATCAGGAGGCTCCGGAGCAGCCCCATGTCGGTCAGCAGGTAGAAGGCCCCGCCCAGCAGCGCGAAGGTGAACGTCCCGTGGATGAGGCCGATCAGGATGGCCGCCCGCCCCACCCGGCGCAGCCGGCTGAGGTGCAGCTCCTCCCCGATGCCGAACGCCACCATGCCGAGGAAGACGAAGACGAAGAAGTGAAAGCCGTTCACCGCCTGGTCGTACGGCCCCACGCCGGGCGGCAGAATGCCGAAGACATGGAATGCGTACGGCCCCACCAGCGCCCCGCCGAGGAACTGCCCGGTCACCTCCGAGAGGCGCAGGCGCCGGCTGAGCTTGCCCCCAGGTGCGCCGCGAGGACGATGAGCCCCAGCGCCACCATCTGGGTGGCCTCGGGAGCGCTGCCCGACGCGGACGCGGGCATGCCTGCGGCGAGGGGAAGAACGGCGGGCGTCATGTGCGGTCCGTCGCGTGCGGGTCAGGCATCGGCGGCCTCGCCGCACCAGACCGCCAGCACCGCGGCCACCCGGCCGGCCTGGGCCACCAGGGCGTCGCGGTCGGCCGGCACGCTCTCCGGCGGCGGCTCGGCGGGGTCGCCCAGCACCGCCACGGGCAGACCGCCGTAGTTGCTCAGGAGGAAGGGCGCGCAGCCATTCGGCGAACAGGCGGCTTCCCGCGCGCCGGTGGCGCCCGCCACCTTGCGGCAGACCTCTGCGAACCCGTCATCGCTGCAGCGCCAGCACTCCACCGCCACGCCCTCGCCATTCGGCGGAGCCGCGTCGCCCTCCAGGCAGACCTGCGGCGCGAGACCGGCCACGTACAGCGCCGCCTCGGCCGTCACCCCAATGTACGCCAGCCCCAGCGCCCCCTGCCCGCCGAGGCCACACTCGTCGACGAGGCTGGCCACCGTCACCGTGCCCGCCAGACGGATGCCGGCCGGTTCGAGACAGGCGAGCGCGTGGACGATGCAGGCAAGGCCCGCCTTGCCCCCGGCCACGACGGGGGCGTCGCCGGGCGCTTCGGGCGCGGGCGTGTCGACATGCCCGGCCAGGAGCAGGTTCCGCCCCCCGCCGGCGCCGTCCAGCACCGCCGTGAGCTGCGGGCGGTCGGACAGGTCGCGATCCGGCCGGAAGACGGGATGGCGGCGGACCTCCTCGGCCTCCCGCTCCACCATCGCCAGCGATGCCGGCATGCCCAGGGACCAGAGGCGATCGGCCAGAAAGCGCTGCGCCGCCGCTTCCTCGCCGTGCGGGGGGCGGTTGACCGACGGGATGGCCACCAGCTCGTCGCGCAGACGGACCAGCGCGTCGCTTTCGGCTTCGATGGCAGCCCGCCAGCGTTCCAGCAATTCCATGCGTCACCGTCCTCCCGAACCGTACGGACCCGATGCATGGGGAACAGCCCGGTTCGATTTGTCCCCTGCGGTTTCCGGCAGGCGCGCCCACCGGCGGAACAACATCGCTCTCCTGTCCCGGAATACCCGCTTTTGCATCATATCCGGCAATGCACCGGGTGCAAGCGTCTACTTGAGGCGAAAGCGACATACGGAACCGGAACCTGCAGCCTGTTGCCATAAAAGACATTACACCTTCATCGGGCCGAACGGCCGCGTTCCGGACCCTGAACCTCCGGGCGGCGCGAGGCACTGCGCGGGCCCGAAGCGAACGCTCTGCCTCGCATGCCGCCTTTTTTTCGATAAGCAACACAAAACGCTTGACTTCGAACGGGGCCGAAGGTATGTATACGGAACGCGCGCTGCAAGGCGCGTGTCTTGTTTGCGGAGCTGTAGCTCAATTGGTTAGAGTACCGGCCTGTCGAGCCGGGAGTTGCGGGTTCAAGTCCCGTCAGCTCCGCCACCCACGAAGAGGCCCGCCTGGCGACCAGGCGGGCCTCATTTCGTTTCAGACCGCTTCCCTGTCCGCCGGGGCCGGCAGGCGGAATGGAGCCGCCGAAGCGACCCGCCGCAGACCGCTCAGCGCGTCCAGAGCTGGAGAACGGGCTCGGGGGCGTTGTGGTCGCGCAGGTGCTGCAGAAACGCCTCGTGCATCTCCCGGACGGCCGCCTCGTTGCCGTCGGAGACATCGGTTTCGGCAAGCGGGTCGCCGGCGAGGTCGTAGAGCTCCGGCCGGCCGGTCGCCCCCACGGGCGCATACCCCCAGCGATCCCCCACGACGAACGGCGCAGTCGCGTTGGCAGGGAGTTCGGTCGCCTGTCCCGTGCAACCGCCGGTGACCGCGAGGTCGCGATGCGTCCCCGCCCCCTTCCGCAGGGCGCCGGCGAAGCTGCGGCCGTCGAACGGCTCTTCGGGCTCCGCCTCGACGCCGGCGAGGTCCAGGAGCGTCGGCAGGATGTCGGTCGGCTGGGCCAGGAGATCCAGGCCGGCGCCGGCCGGCACGTCCGCGCCCGCCACGAGGAAGGGCACGTGCCCGACCTCGGGATAGACAGGCCAGAACCGGTCGTCATCGTCGCTGATGTTGCCCTTGCCGGCGCGGGCGTGCTCGCCGATGGAAAAGCCGTGGTCGGAGGTGACCACGACGACGGTGTCGTCCCAGAGGCCGGTGTCGTCGACCTTCTGCAGGATGCGGCCGATCATGCGGTCGACCAGCTCCGCTTCCGCGGCGTAGTGGGCCCAGAGGTTCTGGAGTTCCTCCGGCGTGAAGGCGTTGGAGCGGCCGTAGTTGGGGTGGATCATGGGGATGCCGTCGTAGTCGGGGTCGTAGCGCTTTACCAGGTACTCCGGCGGATCCCACGGCTCGTGCGGGTCGAAGAAGTCGACCCAGAGGAAGAAGGGCTGCTCGGCGCGGTGGTTCTCCTCCAGCCAGCGGACCGCAAGGCGCGAGGTGCGCGCGGCGAAGGTCTCCTCCTCGCAGGTGTAGTAGCGGTTGGTCCAGCGGTGGACGTCCGGCAGGCCGCGCGGGCCGAGAATGTCGGTCCGGCGGACCTTCTCCAGCGGCTGGACGTTCTGGATCGGGTCGTTGAGGTGCAGGAGATGCGTGTCCCCCTCCTGCCCCCGGGTCTGGAACGCGGCCTGGAACCCGTGCTGGAACCCGGCGTTGAAGAGGTGCGGGCAGTCGCAGAGAAGCTGGCTGACGTAACCGGCCTGCCCGAGGAGGGAAGCGATGTGGTTGCGGCTGCTGTGGCGGATGTCCTGCCAGGGGTAGTGCGGCCAGCCCAGCCGGCCGGTGGCGACGTCGGTGCGATGGGGAATGGTCGGGAAACTGGCCGCGTACATCCGGTGCACCTCGGCGGCGCGCTCGGCGGCGAAGCGGTCGAGCGCGGGCGTGCGCACGGGCCGGCGGGCGCGGGCGCCCAGGTTGTCGTACCGGTAGGTATCGGTGATGAGGAGGACGATGTTCTTCACGGAAAACGCCTTTCTCGGCAAGCGGTGACCCGCCGCGGACGGGGCGGGCCGATACCCCGTCCCTACCACAGGCGGCCCCGTCCGGCAACCGGATTCTATCGCGCTGCTGCATTCGGGGCAGCGCTCCAGGGGCCGGCCGGCATGGCCGCGCATTCCGTCGGGTCGCGCAGCCCCGCCGCCGGTCAGCCGCCTGCGCCGGCGATGCGTTCGCGGTGGGCGACGCGGTAGCGCCGCGGGGGAAGCCCGGTGAAGCGGCGGAAGACGGTGTGGAAGCGGCTCGGGCTCTCGTAGCCGGAGTCGAGCGCGATCTGCAGCACCGTGCGGTCGGTGGTGAGGAGCTCCCGCACCGCGTACTCCATGCGCAGGCGCGTCACCAGCTCACCCGGGGTGAGGCCCGCACACTTCCGCAGCACCCGGGCCACGTGCTCGTGACTCCGCCCGGCCAGCGCCGAGAGCTCGCGCACGCCCGCGCGGAAGTGCACCGGCGCGCGCATCGCCTCGCACGCCGTGCGCAGCCAGTCCGGACAGCGGCGGAAGGGGTCGTCCCGGCCCGCGCCGAGTTCGTGGAGCAGGTTGAGGAGAAACCGCTCCAGCGCCAGGCGCGACGCCGGCGCCCCCGCCAGCGTCTGCGCTTCCGCGCGCAGCCACCGGCGGTCCGCTTCGGAGAGGCGGTGGGTCGGCGGAGCGTCACCGTCCTCCACAAAGGCAGGATGCTCCGGCAGATACCGCTCGCGCAGGTGCGTCCAGGTCTCCGCCGGGAAGGCGAGGTTGAAAAACGCCACCCCCCCGGCGCCGCCCGCCGCCCGGAGCGTGTGCCGGTCGCGCGGCCGCAGCAGCACCAGATCCCCCGGTTCCAGGCGTGTCCGCGCCCCGTTGACGTCGTGCCGCGCTGCGCCGGACTCGATCCAGAAGAGCTCCGCGAAGTCGTGATCGTGCAGTGGTGTCGGCGGCCCGCCCGGAAACGTCTGGTAGCTCAGGTGGGAGCAGAACTCCCTGGCGCGCTGTACGTTACACCAGCATAGCGTGCGCATCAGCGTCTCTCCCGCCCGGAACGGACGCCCGCCGGTGTCAGCGCCGACAGGGCGCCGAACCCCGGCGATCGGACGAATGTCAATTTACAGCATGGTTTTGTCCATTTCCAGAACGATTTATTCAGAATCAAGAAGTATCCTTGTCACAGAACAAGGGGACCCTCCGCCGGGCACGTGCCCGGCCGGACCGTCCCGGGTCCCGCGAAGGGCTGCGAAGCTGCTTCAAAGGAGAACGTACCATGACGTCGCGCGAACGCCTGCTGACCGTGCTGCGCGGGGAGATCCCCGACTGCGTGCCGGTGATGCCGGACACGTCGAACATGATCCCGGCCCGCCTGACCGGCAAACCCTTCTGGGACCTGTACCTGTACAACGATCCGCCCATCTGGGAGGCCTACATCGAGTGCGCGAAGCACTTCGGCTTCGACAGCCTGATGGACGGCTACTTCCCCTTCCAGCCCACGCCGCCGGGGCCGCCCGATCCGGACTACGACCGCTACATCGTCTACCGCGACGAGGATCGCATCGTGGTCCAGGGCGCGCGCCGGGACGGCGGCCGCCTGCGGTGGGACGCCCATGTCGCGGTCTACTACCGGGCCGACCCGCCCACCGGGCACGTCAACCCCGCCGATATCGGCCTGCCGCCGGAGCCGGAGCGCTGGGAACCGCCGGAGGGGGTGAAGCCGGTCGACTCCGGCCCGGAGGGGTTGAAGCGGATGAAGCAGTTGATGGGCGACCAGGGGCTTGTCGGCGTCTGGGGCGGGGCCAACACCATCGTGCTCCACAACGAACGGGAGATCTTCGACTACTACGACGACCCGGAGAAGTATGACTGCCTCGCCGAAGAGCGCATCGCCCGCGTGGACGCCCACTTCGCCGCGATCATGGCGCTCGAGGTCAAGCCCGACTTTGTCTGCCTCGGCGGCAGCGGATCGCTGGTCTTTCAGACCCCGGAGATTGTCCGCCGCATCGCGCTGCCGGCGGTGAAGCACGCCGCCGCCCTCTACGCCAGCGTCGGGATGCCGACGCATGTCCACAGCTGCGGCCCGGAGACCGAGCTTGTCCGGATGCTGGCCGAAGAGACCGAGCTCACCGTGGTCGACCCGCTTGAGGTGCCGCCGATGGGCGACTGCGACCTCGCGGACCTGAAGCGCCGCTTCGGCGACCGCCTGGTGCTGAAGGGGAACCTGCACACCACCGACGTGATGCTGAAGGGCACGCCCGAGGACGTGGTCCGCGCCAGCCGCCAGGCCATCGACGACGCGGCGGCGGGGGGGCGCTTCATCCTCTCCACCGGCGACCAGTGCGGCCGCGACACCCCGGACGCCAACCTGCGCGCCATGGTGGAGACAGCCCGCACCTACGGCCGCTACGACCGCACCAGCGGCCAGGTGCTGGGCGACCGCGCCGCCTGCACGACCGGCTGACCCGATTCGGATCCCGGGGCGCGACTGTCCTGCGGGGCGGCGCCCCCGGGGCCGATCAACAGCCCGATCAGCCCGCCAGGAGCAACGCCAGCCCCAGCGCGCCCGCCAGGGCCACCCACGGGTTGTACATCCGTCCAACGCGTCCGAGCATCTCCGCATCCTTTTGCGCAAGAGGCCCCGGCCCGCCTTTGGGCAGACCGGGCGCCCTTCTTTTCGCACAGCCGTGTTCGGCGCGAATGGCAGACGCATTCGGCTTCGGTTAGGCCCTGCCCCGCCGCCCGCGCAGCGAAGGCGAAGACTCTGCATCACATTTTGGCATCTTTCATCACCCTTCGCCTGTTTACGTGCACTGAACGGCCTGTACCATGGCATCCAAGGACGTACGGACCCTGTCACGAAACGAGGATTCAGGAGGCCACCATGCCGAAGATCACCCTGCTGGGCGCGGGAAGCGGATTCACGCAGCCCCTCTTTACCGACATGCTGCACATCGAAGGGATTGAGAAAGGCGTCATCGGCCTCGTCGACATCGACGAGAAGCGCCTCGGCATCAACGTGAAGCTGATCGAACGCATTCTGGGCCTCATGGGCAAGACGGGCTGGACCGTCGAGGCCTCGAGCGACCGCAAGAAGATTCTGCCCGGGACCGACTACCTCATCAGCACCATCGAGGTCTCCGGCACGCAGTGCGTGCGCTGGGACAACGACATCCCGATGGAATACGGCATCGACCAGTGCATCGGCGACACCATCGGCCCCGGCGGCGTCATGAAGGCGCTGCGGACGCTCCCGCCGCTTTTGGAGATCCTGGCCGACGCCGAGCGCCTCTGCCCGCAGGCGCTGGTGATGAACTACACCAACCCGATGAGCATCATCACCCAGGGCGCGACGCGCTCCAGCACGCTCCCCTTCGTCGGGCTCTGCCACTCCGTGCAGGGCAGCTGGCGGCAGGTGGCGCGTGCGGCCGGCATCCCGGACGAGAAGATGGACCAGGTCAAGTGGCGCTGCGCCGGCATCAACCACCTGGCCTGGTACACCGAGATGACCTACCGCGGGCGGGACATCTATCCCGACGCCATCGCCGGGATCGAGGACCCCGCGATCTACGAGAACGACCCGGTCCGCTACGAGATGATGCGGCAGTTCGGCTACTTCGTCACCGAGTCGTCGGGGCACTTCTCCGAGTACGTCCCCTACTTCCGCAAGCGGAAGGACCTGCTGAAGACCTACTGCCGCGACGGGTACCGCGGGGGGTCGTCCTTCTACGCCGACAACTGGCCCGACTGGCGCAAGGCCACCGACAAGCGCCGCCGCGCCATGGCCAACGGCAAAGAAGAGATCGCGCTCCGCCGCAGCCACGAGTACGCCGCCGACATCGTCGAGGCGCACCACTTCCACCGCCCGACCGTCATCCACGCCTCGGCGCCCAACAACGACCTGGTCACCAACCTCCCCCGCGACGGGGTCGTGGAGGTGGCGGTGCTCGTCGACCGCAACGGCTACACCCCCACCCACTTCGGCGACCTGCCGGAACAGTGCGCCGCGCTCGACCGCGCGCACATGGCGGTCTACAAGCTCTGCGCCGACGGGATCCTGCACCAGGACCGCGAGGCCCTGATCCACGCCATGATGCTCGACCCGCTCTCGGCCGCGGTCTGCAGCCCCGCCGAGATCCGGGAGATGGCCGAAAAGCTCTTCGCCGCGGAGAAGCGCTACATCCCCGCCTGGGCCGCGAAGAAGCCGAAGGCGCGCCGCAAGCCCCGCAAGGCCGCCGGCCGCGGCAAGCGCCGCAAGGCCGCCACCACCGACGCCGCCGCCGAGGTGAGCAGCATGGCGGCGCGGAACGTCCAGAAGTAGCGTCTGCCCCGCCATCCACCGTCCACCGGGGTCCGGCCACGGGTCGGGCCCCGGTTTCGTTCAGGGTCATTCGGTTCTCACCAGTTCCGCCGGAACCGGACAGGGACGGCTCGCGAACGGGGCCCCTCTCCCCTTGGGAGAGGGTTCGGGTGAGGGGATTTGCCAGTTCGGACGCCCTCACCCCGGCCCTCTCCCGGCGGGAGAGGGAGAAATGAATGACCCCGCAGTTCCGTTTCGGCGACTGGACAGACCGCACCCGCCCGGATAGGCTGCGGGACGTCAACACAAGATGGCGGAGCGAATCCACCCCCTTCCCGGCCGCGTTCGACGAGGAGCCCATCATGCCCGACAACGAATCCGTCCGTCACTTCGACGAAGCCGCCGCCGGCTGGGACGAGAAGCCGGAGCGCGTGGCGCTGGCGCGTTCGGTGGCCGACGCCATCGCCGAACACGTGCCGCTGCCCCCGACCACCCGTGCGCTGGAGTACGGCTGCGGAACGGGACTGGTGGGCCTGGCGCTCGCGCCACGCCTGGGGCGGCTGACCGCGGCGGACAGCTCGGAGGGGATGCTGGGCGTGCTCCGGGAGAAGCTGCAGCGCGGCGCGGCCGACAACGTCGACCCGGTCCGGCTGGACCTACAGACCGATCCGCCCCCGGCGGGGCCGTTCGATCTCGTCTTCTCGTCGATGACGCTGCACCACGTCGAAGCGCTCGACCGCGTCCTCGCGGCCTTCGCCGGGTTGCTGGCGCCGGGCGGGCGGCTGGCGGTGGTCGACCTGGAGGCGGAGGACGGCTCGTTCCACGGCGACCGCGTGGACGTGGAGCACCACGGCTTCGCCCCGGACGCGCTCGCCGAACGGATCCGCAAAGCCGGTCTGGTCCCCGAAGGGCACTGGACCGCGGCGCGCCCGCGGCGGGAGGTGGACGGAGTGGAACGGGAGTTCGTCCTCTTCCTGCTGGTGGCCCGCAAGCCCGAGGCGTGAGAAGCCGGACGCCCCGGAACCGCGCCCGTCAGCGCTCCCAGGACTCCAGCAGGTGCGTGCGGGCCTCTTGCGCGCGCCGGCAGGCGGCGATGGCGGCCTTGCGGGTGGCGGAGCCGAGCGCGCCGCTCCCCTTGAAGGGGGCCGCTTCGGCCAGGTCGGTCAGGAAATCCTCCAGCCCGCAGGCGACCTCCGCCTCCTCCAGCGCATCGGCGATGGGGCCGAACGCGGCCGCATGGGCCGGCGCGTCCTCATCCCCCCAGAGCACGGGCAACGCCCAGCGGCAGCGGTCGACCCGACGGCGCAGGCGGCGGACCTGCTTTGTCAGCCGCTCCTCGAAGACCTTCTTGTGCGCGCGGCGCAGGCTCGCGGCCTGCCGGCTCCACCAGGCGCGGGGCGCTTCGGCTTCGTCGGCTTCCGCGCAGGCGATGCGGGTTTCCTCCAGGAGCGACCGGAGCGCACCGCCCGAGCGCAGCGGAAGCGCAAAGGCCAGGTCGACGGCCCAGTCCCGCCGGTGCACGCCGAGCTGCTCCCGCGCCAGGCGCCGGTAGCTTTCGCGCCCGCCCATCCGGTCCAGGAGTTCGCCCCGCCGCTCATGGCAAACCACCTCCCACCCCGCACGCGCAAAGAACACCACCCGCTCCCAGAACGGGTCGGCCGGCGCGCCGGCCAGGCACTTGCGCGCAACGTGCGCGGCGGCGCGCAGGTCCCGTCCGGACGCGGCCAGGCGCGCGCGGGCGTCCGGATCGTCCGGGGCGGACTGGAGCGCTTCGATGGCCGCGATGACATCCGTTCCGGCGATGACGACGGCATCGGCCAGGCCTTCGGCCACGCGGGGGGAGGAAGCGGTCGGCATGGTGCATCCTTTCCGGGTGCGGAGCGTTACTCCGGCGCAATCTTCGGGCGCACGAGCTCGGTCACATCCTGGCGCAGAAAGCGCGTACCCGCCTCCTCGTCGGCGCCGATCCAGACGCGCGTGTCCGGCGCCAGGAGCCGCACCCGCGGAATGCGAATGTCGCGGATGGCGGCGCCGGTCCAGTCGTCGGGCGCCTTGGCGGGATAGACCGTGATCTGCCCCTGGTAGATGTGCCGGTCGCCGGAGACCTGGTAGTACGGTTGCAGGATCAGGCGGCTCGGATGGGGGCGGTTCGGATCGGGCCACCACTGCACCGAGAGGCGGACCACCTCTTCGTTCCGCCGGCCGGTGGACTCCAGCAGCTTGACGCGCATTGCCATGTCGCTGGTGAGCCGCGTGGTGCGGATGAGGTTGAAGCGCATCTCGTTCGCGGCCGCCATGTGCACCTCCAGGCGGACGTACTTGCGGCCGAGGACGCTCTCCTGCGTCGGCCGGACCGAAAAGTAGCGCCGCGCCTCCACCCGCTTCTCCGCGCTCTCGCCGCCGGCGGGCAGGCTCAGCCGCAGGGACGGAACGGTCGACCAGCCGGGTTCCAGCATCAGGCGCTCGTTGGCGACGTGCGCGGCATAGACCAGGCGCACCGTCCCCACCAGCGGTTCGGCGTGAAAGTTGCGAATCTGGAGCCGCTGCTGCTGCGTCTCCGCCATGCTCAACAGCGGCGGCTCGTCGGTGATCCGGATGCTCATCCGCGTCCGGGCCGACTTGACGTTGAGCCCCTCCACCAGCACCGGCATCGGCCCGACGGTGAAGACGCCGCCCGGCAGGGCCTCCCGGTTGCCGGCCATGTCGACGGTGTAGAGCTGCCCCCAGCCGATGCCGATGTCGACGCGCTCGGCCTGGGTGGGCGCGCCGGTGCGCCACGCGGCCAGGATGGCGCGCTCCGGGTTCGCGTGCGAGCGGAAGACGTAGTTCTCCACGTTCGCGCCGAGCTGAAAGCTGCCGAGGTACTCGGTCCCGCTCAGGTACTCCGCCAGCGTCCGCACGGCCAGGAAGCTCGGCCGCGGGATGAGGCGGCGGTCGCGCGTCACCGTCACCAGCCCCCGCGACGGATCGGCCAGCGCGCCGCAGTAGATGCACTCGAAGCCCAGCACCCGCCCGAGGATGGCCTTCTGCGCCAGGAGCATCGCCTGCGCCCGTTCGCCGGCGGCCTCGCGCAGGTGCGGGTCCAGCGGCATCGGCTCCAGCATGAGCCAGTACCGGAACGCCGGCACCTCGCCGCCCAGCCAGCGGCTTCCTTCCTTGTCCTGCAGAAGCACCTGGGCATGCCCGGCGAAGCGCTCCATGTACTCGGGGGGGTAGATGGCGTTGGCCCAGCGCAGGAGGCGGGTGAACTCGCCGGGAAGAATCCGGCTCAACTCGTCGGTCATCTCGCGCGGCGCCATGCCCGTCGGCACGAAGAAGCTGAGCGCCTCGGCCGCGCCGTCGTGCGGCAGCGCTTCGGCGTCGCCCACCACCAGCGGCAGCGCCTGCGTAAAGGCGTTGGCGTACTCCTGCAGGATCTCCTGCGCGGGGCGGACCATCTCGGGGGTCACCTCGCGGCTGAAGCTCTCGTCGTCGTCGGCCCCCCAGCGCCAGTCGTCGATCTGCGGGCCGAACTCCATGGCCGGTCGCCGGATGGCCTCCCGCAGCAGGCCGGTGCGTTCGCGCATCGCGGGGAACATGCCTTCCGAGGGCACCAGCACCGTCGGCATCCGGCCGAAGGAGCCGGTCACGCGCAGGCCGCTGGCGCGCAGGCGCCGCAGGAGCGTCCCGACGCTCTGGATCTTCTTCTCGGGGACGCTGCCGTCGGCCGTCTCGTCCCAGAGCTCCACCATGATCCGGAAGACGCCGAGGTGCTGCATGAGATTGACGACGGTGTCGTCCTTGACGTCCCCGGCCAGGCGCAGCGGGTCCAGCCGGACCGCGAAGTGATCCAGCGCCTCGGGATTCCGCTTCGTCGCCGGCTTGGGCCGCGGCGGCGCCCAGCGGCCGACAATCTCGGTCACGGCGGCAAGCGGTTCGTTCTCGGCCCCGTAGAGCGTAATGTCCATGTAGAAGATGCCCCGCTGACGCGGACTGGTCCGGTCGCCGGGGCGGAGGCGATCCTCCAGCGTCACCTCTTCGGTGAAGGTGGTGGAGTTGCCCGGATTGATGCGCCGCCGGTTGCGTCCCGTCGCCTGGTCCCCCAGGACGGAAACGGGATTGCCGTGGACATCCTTCACCTCGATCCGGCGGGCGTACATCTTCCGCGTCGGCGTTTCGTCCCCGGGATCCGTCACGTTGGCGTTGAGGCCCTGGTAGCTGACCGCGATGCGCAGCGGCTGCTCATCGTCGCGGAACATCTCCCGGAAGCCCGCGGCGACGGCAATCTTCGGGCGGCTCAGGATGCGGACGTCGTCAAACCAGATCTCCCCGTGCCGGTCGGCGCCGGGAATCCGGGGGTTGTCGCGGACCCGCAGCACCACGCGGACGTGGGTGGTCCGGCGATGGAGATCGTTGACGCGGCGCACCAGCGGCGCTTCCGACCAGTCGCGCTGGCCCGGGGGGATGACGATCTGGTCCGGCGCGCCGAGAATCTGCTCGCGCCCTTCCTCGTCGATGTGCAGCCAGTAGACGTCGACCGAGGCGATGCTGTGGTCCAGCCCCCGCGTCCGGGCGAAGACCGAGATCTCGTAGGCGAGCTGGGCGTCCACCTCCTTCGGGATGGCGGTCTCCAGCGCCACCGGCTCGCCGCTGTAGGTCATGTACAGGACATGCCCGGGCCGCGCGCCGCCGAGGCCCATGCGCCACGGATCCTCCACGATGCGGAAGGTCTCGTAGTCCGCCATCTCGGTCGGGAGGCGGACGCGGCGCCAGTAGTCGGGAAAGCCGTCGTGGTCCGCGTCGCGCGAGTCGATGGGGTCCGGGCGAGGCTCGAAGTCGTACACCGAAAAGGCGCGGGCGCGCCGGATCTGCCGCTCGCGCAGGGACGTGAGGTCATCCCCCGCCCGGGCCGCCGCGCACACCGTCCATCCGAGTACGCACAGAAGCGCAAACGCCCGGAGAGCCCGGACGCATTCTGCCGGCAGCGACCATGGGCGCAGCGCACGGGAGCCTGGGTAGACTGGAGATGCGGAAGCTGTCTGCACGGGCGCGATCCACCGTCCATGCGGAGGGGCGGCGGGCGACGCCATCGCGGCGGCTATTCCGCGGGCGTGGCGTCGGGCGCATCCGACGCCGCCGGCGCATCCTCCGCCGTGGCGTCCTCCGCCGGCGCCGCGTCGTCGGGAGCGGGCGCAGGTGCTTCGGCCGCGTCGTCCTCGGCTTCCTTCACCTTCTCGCGTACGGGCAACAGCGGCGCCTTCATCGGTTTGCGCTCGGCGTCCCGCTCGGCGCGGCGACGGGCCGCTTCCTCGACCGAGGCCTTCGCGTCCGCGGCGCGACCGAGGAGCGCCTCCAGGTCGTCGGGACCCTCCACCGGCTCGAGCGTGTAGTGCAGCTCCCGGCGGTCCACAATCTGCTTCGGCACCAGGGCCTCGGCAACGAAGTCGACCCCCGGCTTCTGGTACGCCGGCGACGCGATGGGCTCCTCGACGCAGAGGGGATGGAACCCCTCCTTCTCCAGTCGGATGATGAAGGTCTGGTAGTGGACGAAGCGGTGCGTCATCGGCGTGGTGCCGCGGTAGGTGTCGTTGATCAGCACCTCCGCGCCCGTCGGCTCGCTGGTGATGTGGAGTTCGCGGGTGACGCACCCCGAGGCGCACGTCGCGCACAGTACGATGACGGCCAGCCATGCACGCATCTGCATGCCGTTCCTTTCCCCTTGTCTGACGACGGCCGGTTGCGGCCCTGGTTCCGTCGCGCGGGCGTGGTTCGCCCCCTGCGCAACGTCTTCCTGTTCTTACCATATACGATGGCGACCTTTCGACTGCAAGACAATTGTCCCGTCCGGACCGCTCCGGCGCCCGATCGTGTCGCGCCGCAGCGCCGGATCCTGCGCGCGGCCACGGGATCCCGGTGAAAGGGGTACATACAGGGACGACCCGCGCCTTTGTACGCGCCGGCGGCCAAAGGCCTTGCAACCCGGCCGCGCCGCGTGGACAATGGCATCCGATGGCCTGCCGGACGTGCAGGCACAGGCCCTCGATGCCGGACCGCAGACGGAGAGACGCCCCTTGGAACCGATCCGCTTTCGATCGTGGCGCGTGGCGATTGCGGCCGCACTCGTCCTCGCCGCCCTCCCCGGCCGCGTGGCGGCCGAAGACGCGCCCGCCCCCGACGGCGCCGCACCGGTCCTGACGGGGGAGGACATCGTCTACCTCCGCACGCTTCTCGACCGGCGCGCCGCCGCCCCCGACCTGCCGGAGGACGAGGCGCGCATCCTGCGGGCCGCCCGGGCGCACCTGGACGGCGCCCCCCCCGTCCCGACCGCACAGGCCGACCGCGCCACCATGGAAGAACGCCTGAAGACCCTGCTGCGGGCCGCCGCGGTGGGCGATCCGGACGCCCGCCGCCCGCGGATGGACCTCGCGTGGTTCTACCTCTACCTGGGCGAACCGGACAAGGCGGTGCGCCACCTCATGCGCGCCGGTCCGGCGTCTGAGAACGACGTCTTCTGGCCGCTGGTGGCCGCCTACACCTATCTGCGGCTCGGCGAACACCGCCACGGCGCCACCTTCCTCGCCGAAGCGCAGCAGGCGGCGCAGCCGCTCCTGCCGCTGCTGGTCCGCAAGGCGCTCTTCTGCAACCGCGTCCGTGGGCTGGGGCAGTACCAGACGCGGGCCAACGCCTTCCGCCCGGGCGAAACGGCCTGGATCTACGTGGAGGTCTACGGCGCCGGCTTCCGCAAGCGCAACGACGACCTCTATGCGCTCGACCTCGATTTCGACCTCGCCATTCGCGACGCCACCCAGCGCGAACTCTGGAAGCGCGACCAGTACGCCAACTTCCCCTTCGAGTACCAGCACCGGGTCCACGACGTCTTCGGCGGGATGGACTTCGCCCTGCCGGACGACCTCGGCCCCGGCGAGTACTTCCTCATCCTCACCGTCCGCGACCGCATCACCGAGAAGTCCGCCACCGCGGACATCCCCTTCACCATCGCCGGCGGCGCACCGTAGCCAACCCGGCGCGCCCGCCCCACCGATGCCGGCGCAGTCACCCCCCCGGCGCCGAAGCGTCGGCCGCAAGCGTTCGCCGGACCGCCCCCCGCACCAGGAGCGCCTCGGCCAGGAAGCCGGCCACCAGCGCCACGGCCGCGGTGCGGTGATCCAGGATCCCCGCCGCCTGGAACGCCCACGCCGAGAGTGCCAGCGCCCCGTTGCGCCCGATCCCCCCCAGCGCCATCCCCCGCGTCCGCCGCCGGAGCATGGCCAGGCCGTGGTAGTAGTTCCGCAGCGTCGCCACGAACGGGACGAGGCAGAGAATCCAGAGCGCTTCCCGCGCCGGGCCCACCAGGTCCGGACCGATGCCCAGCACCCCGCCGAGGTACTCGCCGACGGCGGGCGAACCGTTCAGCACCAGCATCCCCCCCGCCAGGACCAGCAGCGTCCGCAGCATGAACCGCCGCGTCTGCGGCAGGTTTTCCTCGCCGAAGGTGATGAAGAGGTGCCGGAACTGGTTCATCGGCATGTGAAAGAGCATCGCGGTGTCGAAGGCCACCCGCATCGCCGCGGTGGTGGTTTCCGCCTGGTCGGTGCGCCCGACGAACGCGTACAGAATCGGCCGGCTGAGCGCGAACATCCCGCTCGTCGCCGCCACCGGCCAGAAGAAGGCGAGCGCCTCGCCCGTGCTGAGCGGCGCCGCCGCATTCGCAGCCGGCGGCGCGCTCGTCCGCCGCGTCGCCAGCGCACCGGCCAGGAGGTGCGCCACGCCCGCCACGATCTGCGCGGTCGCCAGCGTTCCCGCCGCCGGCCACCCCGCCGCGAGCCCCACCACCAGCATGGCGAGGAGAATCCCGATGTGCCCCGCGTTCAGCACCGTCACCCACCCGGTCCGCTTCGCCTGCACCAGGAGCCCGGTGCAGTACTGCCGCAGCGCGTGGATCACCACCAGCGGGGCAAGATACCGCAGGTAGACCAGCACCCCGTCCAGCAGGTGCGGCTGAATCCCGTAGGCGGTCTGCAGCACCGGCCGGCCAACCGCCGGGAGGTAGGCGATCGAACCCAGCAGCACGAAGAGCCCCGCCGCGACCGTCAGCACCAGCCGCAGGCAGACCCGCCGCGCCTGCGCCGAGCGCCCGAGCGCATTCACCGCCTGGGGGACGAAGACGAGGGTGGCATTGAAGAAGTTGAAAAAGCTCATCGCCAGCGCGAAGATCGCAATCTCCCGCGTGGCGTCGGGATAGCGCGCCAGCGCACCGTTCTGGCAATGATTGGCGAGGATGCGCGCACAGCCGTCCAGGGCCAGCGGCCAGTAGAACACCCACAGCCGCCACTGGCTCACCGGAGCGATCCGGGGCCGTCCATCGCTTCCTTCGTTCTCCGCACCCATCCGCACCAGTATACCAAACCGCCGCGGCTCTGCACAGGAGGAAACGCGCACAGCATCCGCCGGGCACACACCGACGACGGACGCCTGAACGGGCCCATCTTTCCCGCCGGCGGCCCGGAATCAGCCGTCCCATTTGCGAACGAAAAAAGAGGTTGACAGCCCGGCCATCCCGCAGTACAGTCACGGGCGAACCAGACGACGCGTCCCCATCGTCTAGTGGCCTAGGACGGCAGATTCTCAGTCTGCAAACCGGGGTT
>CAZKKD010000011.1:0-23819 GCA_964553265.1 uncultured Planctomycetales bacterium
TTCTGATTCAACTGCGGAATTTAAGTTAAACCCGAGCAGTCCGAGACGCCGCCTCCGCTGGGAGTTCATGACTTCAGCAGACGACACGAATCGTTAAATCCGACGCTGAAAGGCCCCTGCTGCCGCCACTTGGTTACCCACGGTTTGATCGTCGGGTTATCTGTGCAAGTACGCATATAATTCGCAAGCACCGTCGTAAGCATTATTCGCACATGATTTCTGCCCCGTTTGAGCGTACGATTCAGACGGTATAGATGGCGGCCATACCAGCGGCTGCCGAGCGAACACCCATTGAGTACCACTTCGGTCACGCCGTCAACCATGCCCAGGTCGAGAAAGTCGTATTCATCGTCATCCACCTCAATCTCCGCATCAAATGCCACCTTGCCGGCAAAGGCATTGAGCCGGCTGTCAGCAGAACTCCCCAGATTGGGCAAGCCATCGAATTCGGCAGTAAAGCCCGCACCTTGCACTGGCACAAATGTTCCCTGCCAGCGGCCTGACACAGTCGCTGCCTGCGCGGTGCCAGGCACTTGCAAAGCGGTCTCCTCCTGCGGCCCTTCGGTTAGCGGTTCCGGCTCCATTACAACCAGGGCCGATTCAAGTGGATCCAGTTCGATTTCAAAACGACCAGTTTCTTCGTCGTGGGCCAGAAGACAACGCCGCCCCGAATGAGGATCCCACAGCCACGGCGTACCGTCGTCACAGCGACAGACGGCGCCAAACCGCGAAGCCTGTTTACGTGACGTATTGGCAAAGAAAAGCAGATGTGACTTATCATATTGATAAGCCCTTACAAAGGTCGCTTCGTGCGACTGTTCGATTTCCACCAGTGGCTCGACACTCAACTGCTTGAGCACATCATGCACCCAGGTGTCCGAGAAGTTCTCTTCCTCTGGAGAGGCAACCTGGACACAAGACTCCCCATACGTCTTCAATAGGTCCGCCATCTGCGTAGCTACCTGCTGGTCAACATCTCCTCTTTCGCACATGGACAGACCGCGTGATGGCGTGTCATCCACAAACACCAGCTTGCCCCCACCAGCTACAAATCTGGCCAATACATCAGCAGTGGCTTTACGTATGCTGCGGGCGCCGACGAGGAAGACAACGGGGAACCGCATTGAACCATAGGTCAGCGCACCGCTTTCAGTGTGACAGTTCTTTACCATTTCCTCATGCAAATAATCGACGGCATAACCGTTTCGTTGCAGTGGCTCCCACAGGCGATGGGCTTTTTGTGTCTGGAAAGGTGTTCGCCAGAGACCAACCTCGGCCTCGAGATCGGCCAGCGGCGCGAGCACCGCACACTGCGGCACATGGTCAGCAGCCTGAAAAACGGCTGATAGCCGCGCATTGTAGCGTGTCCATTGCGCGAAGTACGGCCACCACGGATTCTGCTCACTGAAATATGTACCGTACCGCACCCAGCCAGGGAAACCCGCCTCGGGCGGCGAGTAATTATACCCATGGAGAACCGAATGGTTTATGCCCATGACAAAGTTTTCGTCGTCTGCCTGCTTGATATCAGCTAGTTCCGTTCGGAAGACACCAGAAACATTGGTCATGGCCTCAGTGCTGATGATCTTGCGCCCAGCCAGATGGCCGCCGCTGGCGGTATATTCGTTCCAAGTCCAATACCCGTGCTTGTACGGGCCGCCTTTAGAGAAGAGCCAGTTGTTGCTCTCGGGAATGTCGGGCACCATATAGCCTGCCGGCATATCCATTAGCCATGGAGCACCATATGCCTGATAACGGAACTGCACACCCTGCTTATGACACCATTCACGCACCTGTTTCACAAAGCGTTCCATGTACAACTCAAGCAGCGTTCGATTAAAGTCGTATCGGGCTCGCCGTATGCAATCACCGAAAGGCTCCTGTCCGAGAGGTTTTTCATACCCCGAATAACGACCATGAAACACAAAGGGAAGATAGGGCGTCAGGTCATATCCTCGGCGTTGACTGAACTGCTCCGGCAGGTCATCGGTCCAGTTGGCTCCTGCCAATTCCATGCTGTCGCAAAACATGGCGCGAATGTAGTGCCCCATGCCACCAGGCAAATAGGGCCCCAAGCGGTCCGACATGCGGTTTAAGTAGGCCGCCACCACCTCGGCGTCGTAATGATCCATCACCGGACCCCTACCGCCGGGGGCTCCATTTGCCACCGTGCGCGTACCGCGGTACCATAAACCAATGTGAACCACATACCGGCCCGCCGGCACCGTTACCTCCAACGTTTCAACCTTGCCAGCAGGTACGGGAACGTCAATGCAATCATCGATCGCAGAAGCATTTTCAGGCGCCATCCTTACAAACCGCAGTTCAGGCTCGACCGCCAACGCAGATTCCTCGATTTCCGCTTCCGCCATCAGGTCCGGCAGGGGCAGGGACAGCGTGATGGGGCCTTCCACCTCACGCTTGACCACAACCATGCGCTGGTTGGTCTCTTCCGGCCTAATAAATTCGCCGCCAAACGGCCAGCCAGTACCGATAATGACATCGGCAATCATGCCCCGTCTCGCCATTTCCCGCAGCGCAAACGCCAGCATCTGATTCCATTCAGGACTAAGCCATACCAGCCCTTTCGGCACATCGCCCTCGTGCGGTGGCATTGCAATTGGATTGATCTCAACCCCGCCGACACCGGAGGCTTTCAATAAGTCCAACTCCCGTACGATTTCTGAACGATCAAGTGAGTTGCCATTCCACCACCAGCGCACGAACGGCTTGCTCTCCTCGGGCGGCTTCACGAACCGGTCAAACAAATCCTGCGGCAGATTGTTTTGCATGACATCTCCAATTCATGGGGTAGTTCCGGGGTAGTTCCGGAGACACCATACTCATCTCCTCGACTGCCTCGCTTTGTGTCCGACTTGTCAATCATTGAGTATGATGTCCCCGGAATTGCAGCTCTAGGGCCGACAAAGCGATAGCTGTCGGTCACCGCCTGCCTGACGCGCTTCGGCCGACAACTGATCCTTTGTCGGCCCGGAAAGGCCATCAGTCCGCCTTGTCAGCGTCCTCAATCCGCAAAGGCTCGACGGGGTGGTGCGACTTCGGGATCGGGGGCGGCTGCGTCCGGAGCGTTCGCAGGCGCAGGCGAACCAGTTGGATGCTCGAATACGCCGCCATCGCGCAAATCCAAATCCAGTTGGCATGGGCCGGATATTCATACGCAACAAATCCGCCGATCCCGATGCCAATCAGAAGCATGAGGACCATGTCCAGGAATACGTATCCCGTGGGGGCGTCCGGTTCGGCCATATGGTTTCTCCGCGAGGGAGCAGAGCATTCCGTCAGCGCGGGAGGGGCGGCCCGCCGGGAGGATTCGGTCGCCGGCGCGACTCCTCTGTTCATCTCCGGAACATTTTAACCGGGCGCGTCTGTGTCCGCAAGCGCCATCCGCGGGAGCGTCAAGCTTCGGGCGGCGCGGGCGCTTCTCCGCAGCGCCTCAAGCCGGCGGCGCGGAGGATGCTCACCATCGGGCACCAGTTGGTAAAGGCGCTCTGGAACAGGTTGAACCCCACGAACGCGGTGAAGATGAGCCAGTACGGACTGTGTCAAGCTGCCTGCGCCGCTGAGAGCATGACGAAAACGCCCGCAATCGCGCGCAATGCCTGTTCGATGTTCATCGGTTGTCCTCCCGTTGCCCGGCGGGAGCGGTCGCCCGGATCGGCCACCGGCGCCGGGCCTGCTGTTCCAGACCCGGCGCGGCGCCGGAAGTTACGTTTCAAAGAAGCCCGTGGCGGCAGCGCACGGGCGGCGGGTCAGCTCTTCCAGAGGCTGTGCACGTTGCAGTATTCGCGCGCGGTAACGTTCGTGGCGTCGGTCTTGAAGACGGCGGAGGGTTCCATGCCGGGCTTCAGGAAGGCGCGGTAGGCAATCCCGTCGGCGAGGAGCTCGATCCACTCGATGTAGTGCTTCTCCTCCATCGGGTGCAAGGTGCTGCCGACCGTCACCTTGTAGCCGCCGTCCACCTGCTCGACGACCGGGACGTGCTTCTCCTTGCTCATGTCGGCGGTCTGCTCCTCGAGCTTGGTCATCTCTTCGCCACAGCAGACCAGCGGCGCGGAACCCTCGTGCACCGTTTCGACAATGTTGCCGCACACCTCGCACTTGTAAATGCCCAGAAAGTCCGCCATCACAATTCCTTTCCCGTATGCACTTTCCCCAAACGTCTGAAGCGCGCCCGCACGCGCGGCCGCGCCGTCCCGACCCTGCTGCCCCCCTGTTCCGACGGCTTGCGCACGCCGGTCCGGGCCGCTGCGGCGCGGGACCACTTCTGCCCTGGCCGATGCAACCGGCATGCCGGAACGTCTGTGGTGCGGGGCAATGCGGGCGCCGCCCCGTCCCGCCAGTTCCGGCGCGCCCGACCGGCGCCGGCCCCGGCGCAGCCGTGTCCGACCCCGCCCGGACCGCGTGGCAGCCCGGGCGGACCCCGGTCGGACCGCGGTGCCGCTCTACCAGTTCTCGCCCAGGATTTCGAAATACTTCTTCCCGTGCGCACAGGCCGGACAGACCCCCGGCGCCTCGGTGCCTTCGTGGAGGTAGCCGCAGTTGATGCAGCGCCAGGTCGTCTTCTCGTCGCGCTGGAAGACGCGGTCGTTTTCGATGTTCGCCTTGAGCTCCAGGTACCGCTTCTCGTGCTGCTTTTCGGCGACCGCGATGCTCATGAAGACGTCGGCGATCTCGGCAAACCCTTCCTCGCGCGCGATTTTGGCGAAGCCGGGGTACATTTCCGTATGCTCGTAGTTCTCGCCGTTGGCGCCCTCCTGCAGGTTCTCGGCGGTGGAGCCGATCACGCCGAAGGGGAACGCGGCGGTGATCTCCTGCTCGTCGCCGGTCATGAACTTGAAGAGACGCTTGGCGTGCTCCTTCTCCTGGTCGGAGGTCTCGGAGAAGATGCGCGCAATCTGAACGTAACCTTCCTTCTCGGCCTTGCTGGCGAAGTAGGTGTACCGGTTGCGCGCCTGGGACTCCCCGGCGAACGCGGCCATCAGGTTCTGTGCGGTCTTCGAGCCTTTCAACTCCATCTTCGTGTTCCTTTCTCTCCCTCGGGACCTTTGGGTACGTACGTTTCGGGCTTGCTGGCTGCCCGTTTCCGATTGGTTGTGGTGGTAAGTGAACGCCCCGGCTCTGCGCCGGAACGCGTCGCAAATTCGTGCATCCGTCGCATTACGAGGCACGGCCCTGTTCACGTCCCGGCTCGGCGCCGCCGTCCGGGTCGACCCACAGGCCGCGCGCGCGATGCCCGTCGCGCTCGCGTTCGGCCGCCCGGCGGATGCGGTAGCCGCAGTCGAGTACGATGCTGTAGAGCTGCAAACAGTCGTCGTCCGCCGCGTGGGCGTCGCCGCTGCGCGCCAGGTCCAGCAGCGCGTCGCTCAGCCGGAGCGCCTCCGCGATGGGGCGGCTGCAGGGAGGTAGCCTATCGTCCTGCGGCGTCCTGTCCAGCATGAAAACATCCCGGACCGGCGCGCCCCGTCTGCATCGGGATGACGAGACGGGTCTGGCAGCGCCGCGTCCTGATTCGGCAAGGCCTCCCGTGCGGAACGGGAGCCCGCAAAAAAAGGCTCCCGCCCCCGGCCACACGGCCGTAACAGGGCGGGAACCGGGTGAGGGGACAAGGTTCGTGTACTGCGACCGACACTTGTTCAATCCCCGTGCCACATTGCCGTTGTCCGGATTTCGGCCAATGGATGCCCCTGCACGCGCGCGCTTCCACATCCCATCGCGCAGACCAATCCAAACTGCAACCCATTTCTCTGCAATGAGTAACAAAACCACGACGCCGCCCCTCCCCCCCTCCATGACGATGGACTGGGACTCGGCAGCGGCACCGGGCGTCTTGGTCGGTGTGTCGGAACGGTTCGAATGAGACAGAGGGAAGCGCATTGTGAGACAAGTGCATTTCGAGACAGCACACCGGGCATGCGCTGTCGGCTGGTCTACGGTTTGCATGTTGTTCCCCGACAGTGAATTGCCGCCGCGCGGAGCGCCCCGGGCGCGGCGGTCACCTGCCGCGGGTCCACTGGCATCCCCCCTCACCCCCGTGGCAGGTCAGTGGCGGGGGGACTGCGTCGGGCTGGGGCGGTATGCAGAAGGAGGAGGAATGATGAATCGGCCATTGCTCATTACGATCCTGGTCATTGCCGTTGTCTTGCTGATTGTGGCGCTGGCGGCGCCGCGCTTCTGGCCGGCGCCTGCCGAAGCGGAACCCGGCGCCGACCCGGGCCTCGCGCCGACGGAAGAGGTCCTGCCCGGCCCGGAGTCGGAGGGCGACGCGGCGCCGGAGGCCTCGGACGATGGCGCGGCTGCGCCGGGGTTTTCGCTTCCGTCGCTGGACGGTGAGACGGTGCGGCTGGCGGACCTGAAGAACGAGCGCGGGGCGGTGCTGGTCTTCTTCGCGACCTGGTGCGGCCCCTGCATGGCGGAAGTCCCTCACGTGAAGGAACTTGCCGCCGAAGCCGAGGGGGCTCCGGTCTCCGTCTACGCGGTGAACGTACGGGAGGAAACCGAAGCCGTCCGGGCGTTTGTGAAGGACGCCGAGGTGACCTACCCGGTGCTGCTGGATGCGGCCGGAACGGCGGCGCGCGCCTACAACGTCCGGGCCATCCCCCTGGTTGTGGGCATCAACGCAGCGGGCGAGATTGTGTACCGGGAGCACGGCATTCCGCGGAACGTGGAAGGCTTCCTGGCCAGCCTGTCGCCGGCAACCACCGAAGCCGAACTCGAATAGAGGCGAACAGGGCTCGGCACAGCGCAACCCGCCGGCATGCGCCGCCCCAAACCAAACCGGGAACGGGCGGAAGGAATCCGGAGGCCCCACGGCTGCGGACCGCCGCGCCCTTCCGGCTCAGACCATGTCGTGGGCGCGGAGAAAGCGGTAGAGCGTGGCGCGGCCGACACCGAGGAGGCGGGCCGCTTCCGAACGGTTGTCGCCGGCTTCGCGGAGTGCGGCCTCGACAGCGTCGCGGGTCAGTTTGCGCCGGCGCCCGCGCCGGGGGGCCTCGTCCTCTCCCCCGTCGTCGGCGTCCCCCGCGCCCGCAGGTGCGGCGGCGGCACCGGACGGCCCGGCGCCCGCACCCACCTGCGGCGGGTGGATGGAGTCGCTGCCGTGCACGTTCGGCGGCAGGTGGGCCGCCTCAATGAGGGATCCCTTGCACCGGACGAGGGCGTACTGGATGGCGTTCTGCAACTCACGGACATTGCCGGGCCAGTCGTGCTCCATCATGAGCCCCAGCGCCTCGGGCGCGAGGCGCACCCCGTCCCGTCCCTCCTGCGTGGCGAAGCGGTGCAGAATGGCGTCGACGAGAAGCGGGATGTCAGCCCGGCGCTCGCGCAGGGGCGGCAACTGAATCGGCACCACGCAGAGACGGTAGAACAGGTCTTCCCGAAAGCGCCCGGCCCCGATCTCCTCCTGGAGATCCTTGTTGGTGGCGCTGATGACGCGGACATCGACCTTTCGGGTGGTCTGGCCGCCGACCGGCTCGAAGGCGCCTTCCTGCAGCACCCGGAGCAGCTTGACCTGCATGGCGGGCGAGATGTCGCCGATCTCGTCCAGGAAGAGGGTGCCCCCGTCGGCGAGCTCGAAGCGGCCTTTCTTGTCCCGCACCGCCCCCGTGAATGCCCCCCGCACATGCCCGAAGAGCTCGCTCTCCAGCAGCCCCTCCGGCAGGGCGCCGCAGTTGACGGTGACGAAACGGTTGGCGAAGCGGGGGCTTTCGTTGTGGATGGCAGCGGCCACCAGCTCCTTGCCCGTACCGCTGTCGCCCTGGACGAGGACGGGGGCGGAGGTGTCGGCAACGCTGCGGATGAGGTCGAAGAGTTCGAGCATCTTCCGATCGCGCCCGATGATGCCGGAAAAGCTCTCGATCTCGCCGAGCCGGCGGGCGAGTTCGTGCTCGTGGGTAAGGTCCCGGAAGGTGGCGAGCGCCCCGACGACGTCATCGGTGTCGTTGCGGATGGGGGTGACGGACATGTCGAGATAGCGCGGCTCGCCGCTCTTGGTGGTGAAGTGGATGGTGTAGTGCGGGCAGGCGAGATTCGGCTCGCCCGTCTCGCAGAAACTGCAGTCCGGCCCGCAGAAGCGCCCCGGGAAGACATCGTGGCAATCCTTCCCCAGCACCTCCGGCCGGTGAAAGCCGGTGATGCGCTCGGCCGCCTGGTTGAAGTACAGGATGCGGCGATCGAGGTCGTGGGCGATGATGCCTTCGTTCAGGCTGTCGAGAATAAGCTCCACCCGGCCGCGCACCTCGCGGCAGGCCTGGAGATACCCCCGCTGGAAGAAATCCTGCACGAGACGCCGGATCTCGTCCCGGAGTGTCCGGACCGCCTCGGGGAACGGAACACCGTCCATCCCGTGCGGGTCGGGGAGGTCCCAGTCGATCCGTACCGGCTGGCCCGGCAGGCGCAGGCGGCACTCCTGGCTGGCGCGCCGGCAGAGTGAGATGACGACCGTGATGTCGTTCAGCGCAACATCGCCAAACGCACGCGGCGCGTCCGGCGGCGGCACGAGCCCGATCTCGGCAAGGGCGCCGACCACCTCGGGATCGACCCGATCCGCCGGCGCGGTGCCGGCGCTCAGGATCCGCGCCGCGTCCCCGGCGACCTCGAGCGCAATCGCCTCGGCCATCGGGCTGCGGACCGCATTGTCGTTGCACAGAAAGAGAATGCTCATGCCGTCTCCGCTCCACCGGAAGTCTTCGTAGCGTATGCATCCGCGGTGTGCCCGTCAAGATGGACGCCGGGCGCGGACTTGACGACCGGGTCCGGACCGGGTAGGCCTGTAGCTCCCGACGGAGCGGGAAAACCGCGTAACCCGCCCCGCCTCCGCGGGTCGATGGGAGAAGAAGCGCATCGTGGACGACGACGCCACGCTGGTCAAACGGGCAAAAGAGGGCGACTACGCGGCCTTCGAAACGCTTGTCAGCCGGCACGAACAGCACGCGTACTGGACGGCGCTGCACATCCTCCGGCAGCGGGAGGATGCGGAAGACGCGGTGCAGACCGCCTTTCTGCAGGCGCTGGAGCACCTGGACGGGTTCCGCGAGGAGGCGTCGTTCCGGACCTGGCTGGGGCGCATCGTGGCCAACGCCTCGCTCAAGGCGCTTCGCAAGCGCAAGGGGCTGGACACGGTCAGCCTGGACGCCGGCACGACCGAGCGGGAGGACGGCCTCATCCCGCACCCGGAGTACCTGGCCGTCTGGCGGGGAACCCCCGAGGAGCTGGCCGAGAACAGCGAGTTGCGGGAACTGCTGGACAAGGCCATCGAGGCGCTGCCGGAGAAGCACCGGCTCGTCTTTCTCCTGCGGGACATCGAGGGCCTGAGCGTGGCGGAGACGTCGAACCTGCTCGGCATCAGCGAAGCGAACGTGAAGGTGCGTCTCCTGCGGGCCCGGCTGGCCATGCGGGAACGCCTGACCCGGGCGTTCGGCGACGAGGCCCGGACCATGGAACGCCACCGGGACGCCGACGCGGACCCGCGCGGCGCAACGGATGCGGAAGCGATTCTGAAGAGTTACTTGACGCGCTGAGTACAGCGTCCCGCCAGTTGGTGAACATTCCCTCTCCCTGCGGGAGAGGGCGAGGGAGAGGGAGTCAAATCCTCACGGCGCGCGGCCCTCACCCCGGCCCTCTCCCGGGGGGAGAGGGAGAATTTCGCCCGTCCGCCTTGTTCATCAACTCGCGGGGCGCCGTACTGAGCCACCCCGGCGACAGGAGGGAACCCCGATGAAGTGCGAAGACTTTCTGCGCCTCATCAACGACTACGTCGACGGCGAGGTGGACCCGTCCATCTGCGACGAGTTCCAGGAGCACCTGAAGTGGTGCAACCCGTGCGAGGTGGTGGTCGACAACATCCGCAATACCATCACCCTCTGCAAGAACGGCGCGACCGTGGAACTGCCGATCCGCTTCCGCAACCGCCTGCACGGCAAGCTGCGCGAACGCTGGGACGAGCTCCACGCCGACTGAGCGCGGCGCCCGCTGCGCACCGTTCCGCTCCCTCCGCCCACTTTCGATGAAAACCTGCTGCTCCGTCCGGCCCGCCACTTGCCGACGGCGGGCCGGACCGTTAAGCTGGCTGGCGGAAGTTCCACTGTCGCGTCTGTTCAGATACGTTCGTTGGCCCGGTACCGCATCCGACCAGAGACCTGCCCCGCCCCGCCGAAGGAGACCCCGCCATGCCCGACCGTCCAAACATTCTGCTCATCACCACCGACCAGCAGCGCTTCGACACCATCCACGCCGCCGGCAACCCGAAGATTCGCACCCCGCACCTCAACTGGCTGCTGGACGGCGGGGTCCGCTTTGCGCGCTGCTACTCCGACGCGCCGCTCTGCGTCGCCACGCGCGCGACCATCATGACCGGCCGGCACGGCTACACCAACAATCTGACCAGCAACGCCGCCGAACCGCGCCCCATCCAACCCGAAACGAGCCTGCCGGGCCTGCTGACCCGGGCGGGCTACCAGACCCGCGCGCAGGGGAAGATGCACTTCAACCCCATGCGCTGCACCTACGGGTTCGAGCAGTGGGAAATTTTGGAGCACTACTACCGCGAGCTGGCCCGCCACCCCGAATTCGGCACGCCGAAGGACCACGGCATCGGCGAGAACGAGATGGAGCCGGTCGTGAGCACCGTCCCCGAGAGCCACAGCCTGACCCACTGGACGGTCCGCCGCTCGGTCGACTTCCTGGAGACGCGCGACCCCGACCGGCCCTTCTTCCTCTGGACCAGCTTCGCCAAGCCACACCCGCCGCTGGACCCGTGCGAGCCGTACTGGCGGATGTACGAGAACGTGGACGTGCCGATGCCGGTGACCGGGGACTGGTCGCAGCGCCCGGAGGACGTGCCGCCGGCGTACATGCAGGGGACCTGGCACCTCAACCAGTGCGACCGGTTCGACGACGAGCTCATCCGCGCAACGCGGCGGGCCTACTACGCCTGCATCACCCAGATCGACTACAACCTCGGCCTCCTCTTCGCGCGCATGCGGGAGCTGGGCCTCTTCGAGAATACGCTGATCCTCTTCACCTCCGACCACGGCGACATGATGGGCGATCACCACATGGGCGCGAAGATGAACTTCTTCGAGGGCTCGGCCCACATCCCGATGCTGGTGCGCGGGCCGCGGGAGCTGATCCCCGAGGCCCTGTGCGGCACGACCTGCGCCGGGCTGGCCAACCCGGCGGACGTCTACACCACCGCCATGGCGGCCGCGGGGGTCGAGATTCCCGAAAACTGGCCCGTCGACGGCCTCGACCTCCTGGCGATGGCCCGCGGGGAAGCGGAACGGCCGCGCCTCCACGGCCAGTGCATGAACAGCCACGCGGTCCTGGAAGGCAGCTACAAGTACATGTTCCACGAAGCGGGCGGGACGGAGATGCTCTTCGACCTCGAAACCGACCCGATGGAGCAGCACGAGCTCATCCGCGCCGGCGGCCACGCCGACGTGCTGGAGCGGATGCGCGGGCGCCTGGTCGAACGTCTCGGGCCCGACCACGCCGCGGTACGGGACGGCGCCCCGGTCGCCACCGCGCCGGAACCGGAGGAACGCGAGGTGCGCGCACGCTCGTGGCCGGGCTACCATTCCATCGGGGTGCCGGCCGACGTGCTGCACTGAGGCGCCGGGCGAAGCGAGGCGCGCCCGGTGATCGGCTTTCTCTTCGGGGTGGTCGGGCAGATGCTGGTCGTCGGGCCATAACAAAGGCGCCCGGCCGGGAGCCTCGTGCCGCCCGAAAGAGGCCGTGCGCGGTGCGGACTCAGTAACTGTCCGGCGGGGTCTGGCGGCGTGCTTTTTTTTCAGCCGTCTTGCGCTTCTCGTCGAGGCGGCGCTGGCGGCTGGCGCGGGTGGGGCGGGTGCGCTTGCGCCGCTTGGGCGGACGGAGCGCCTCGGCCAGGAGTTCGCGGAAGCGCTCCTTCGCGATGCGGCGGTTGCTGAGCTGCGAACGGGACTCGCTGGCCGCGATCTGAAGCACCCCGTCGGCGGTGATGCGATTGCCGAGCGCGGCGCGGATGCGGCGCTTCTCTTCGGGGCCGAGCGCTTCGCTGGCGTCAATGTCGAACCGCAGCCGCGCCTGCGAACTCACCTTGTTGACGTTCTGCCCGCCGGGGCCGCCGCTGTGCGCGAAGTCCCAGTCGATCTCCCGCTCGGGAATCCGCACCCGGCCGCTGATCTCGATGAAACCGTCGTCCATGGAATCCTCCCACCGTGCCGTCCCGGCGTCCCGCACAGGATGCGGCGGCCGCTCCGCGCGCCGGGACCGTCAGCGTAACGCATCTGCGGCGCGACGCAAGGGCGGAGTCGAGCGCCCGCGGCCGGGAGACCGGACCACACGCCGCCACCGTTTCGCTTGACAGTCCGCCGAAGCGGGCCTATGCTCCGGGCGGGCACGCCGGCCCCGGGCAGACCGCTGCCGGACGACGGGCGCGCGACTGGCCAGACCCACGGGACACGACGAGACCAGACCGAGGACGAATCCATGCCGGACCCCAGCGAACGGACGGGCGCCCCTGATCAGCCGGACAACGAAACCAACGCCAGCGCGAAGCCGGGCGGGGAGGATGTCGAAGCGATCCGCGCCGCCGACGCCGACGCCGGCTTCGACGAGCCGAACGGCAACGAGATGGTCCGCCCCGCCGACGACAAGGACCGCCCGTCCGCGGCCGCCGACGCCTACGAGATCCGCGACGCGGGCGACGCCGAACCCGACCTCGCCGGGCTCGTCCCCTCGCCCGAGGGCCTGGACTACGATCTCCTGCGGCAGATGCCGTTCCTCGACGACCACTACAACGAAACCTACCTCTACCTCGTGCCGCGCGATCCGGAGTCGATCTTCGTCGTCTGGGAGATCGGCGAGGCCACCCGCGTCGACCTGGTCGGGCGCTTCGGGGACGACTTCTTCGACAACAACCGGCTCATCCTGCGCATCCACCAGGTGAGCGGCGTCGACTTCGACGGGCACAACGCCAACCACGTCTTCGAGGTCGACGACGATCTCCACTGGAAGAACAACTACTGGGTCTCGGTCCTCCCGGGCGAGCACTATGTCGCCGAGCTCGGCTACCGCGCGCACGGGACCACCTTCTTCGAGTTCATCGCCCGCTCCAACACCGTCTTCACGCCGAAGGCCGGTCCGACCACCGAGGAGCGGTACGCCGAGTGGAGCCGCGTGGAGGTGGACGGCAACGACGTGGAGGTGGAGGTCCGGCCCGAGGACTGGCGCTTCAACCAGTACCGCTACTGGCGCGAACGCACCCACAACGCCCCGGATGAGAAGGGCTGCTGGGCGCTGGTGCTGCACCAGCACCTGCCCTTCATCCGCCACCCGGAGTACAAGGTCTCGCTGGAGGAGCAGTGGTTCTTCGAGGCGGTGGCGACGGTCTACACGCAACTCCTGCACATGCTGTGGAACCTGGAGCGGGACAAGGTCGACTTCCGCCTGACGGTGAGCCTGACGCCGCCGCTCCTGTCGATGATGCGGGATCCGCTTCTCAAGCAGCGCGCGGCGCGGCACATCGACGAGTGCATCGCCCTCGCCACGCGCGAACGCGACAACAGCCACGGCAAGCCCTGGCACGACACCGCCGAGCAGATCCTCCACCGCTTCTGGATCGCGAAGGAGGTCTTTGACGCCTACGAAGGCGACCTGACCCGCGGGTACCGCGACTTCCAGGACATGGGCAAGCTGGAGGTCTTCACCTGCCCGGCCACGCACATGCTGCTGCCGCTGTTCATGCACTTTCCGGAGTCCATCCGCGCGCAGGTCCGCATCGCCGCGGATCAGTACGAAGACGCCTTCGGCCGCCGGCCGCGGGGCATCTGGCTGCCGGAGAACGCCTACACGCCGGGGCTCGACGCGCACCTGGCGGCGGAGGGGATCGACTGGTTCCTCACCTCCTCGGTGGGGATGCGCCAGGGCGACACCCGGCCGTTCTTTGACACGCATGCGCCGGTCATCACCCCCAGCGGGGTGGCCTGCTTCGGCATCGACGAGGACACGCGCCAGCAGGTCTGGTCGCGCGAGGCCGGCTATCCCGGCCACGTCCATTACAAGGAGTGGTACCGCGACCTCGGCTACGACGCGGACTGGGACTACCTGCCCGACTACTTCAAGACCGCCAATGTCCGCCGCAACACCGGCGTCAAGTACTACCGCATCACCCAGAAGGGCGCCGATCTCGGCGGGAAGGACTACTACAACGTCGCCTGGGCCGAGGCGGTGGCGCACGAGCAGGCCGGCCAGTTCGTCTACTACCGCGGCACGCAGGCCAACCACATCCGCGACACGATGGGCGTCCGCCCCTGCATCGTGAGCGCCTACGACGCGGAGCTCTTCGGCCACTGGTGGGAGGAGGGACCGCTCTGGATCGAGTCGGTCTTCCGCAAAATGCTCTACGACCAGACGGAGGTGCGCCCGGTCACCCCCAGCGAGTTCCTGGCCGAATCGCCCGAACACCAGACGCTCACCCCCGGCGCGAGCAGCTGGGGCAAGAAGAACTACTTCGGCACCTGGGTCGACGGGCGGGCCTACCAGCCCAACACCTGGGTCTACCGGCACTACTACCGGCTCTCCGGTCGGATGAGCGACCTGGCCGAGCGCTACCGCGACGCCACCGACCCGACCATCCGCCGCGCGCTCAACCAGGCCGCGCGGGAGCTCTGCCTCGCCATCAGCAGCGACTGGGGTTTCCTGATCGAGACGGGCCAGGCGGTCGGCTATTCCGAACAGCGCATCGTCACGCACATCGACCGCGCCCGCGAGCTCATGCGGCAGATCGAGGCCGGCGAGATTGTGCCCCGCTACCTGGACACCCTCGAAGCGGCCGACACCATCTTCGCCGGGGACCAGATGGACTACCGCGTCTTCTGCCGGGCGTGATTCGGTCCGCAACCCGCTCCGCCGGGACAAGGCGGGCGGGAACTCCCCCTGTTCCGGGCCAGGGCGGAGCGTCCGAATCTCCCCTCACCCTGACCCTCTCCCAGCGGGAGAGGAGAGCCCTCTTCGAACTGTCGCAGCCCAGTCCGGACGGCAACGGTGAGAACGGAATGGCCCTGCGTTCCGGGGCGTTCGCTTGCGCCTGCCCGCCCCGTGTGGTAGGATCCGGTAGGAGCCAATACCCGCCCATCGGTCCCCGGACCGCCCCGGGCCGCAACCTGGAGACGACCGTGACGGACCAGAATCCTCTCGAAGCGTTCCTCGAAGCCCAGAAGCGCACCCAGGTGGTCCGTGCGCGCCGCAACGCGCTCTTCACCTTCGGCGTGACGCGCATGCCGTACATCTTTCTCGGCGACTCGCTGGTGAACGAGGGGGACGTGGTGCTCCGCCGCGGCGAGGTGACGGTGGAGCCCCCGCGCATCATTGCCCCGCGCGACGGCGCCGAGTTCGAGGGCTTTGAACTCGGGGACGAGGGCGAGATGGCCATTCCCGTGCTCATCAACCGCTGGGTGAAGTTCCCGCCCGCCAAGTACCAGAACAGCGGCGGCGCGATGGAGGTGGTCGACGGCCCGCTGGAAGGGGCGATCGAGCGTGAGCTCAACCGCCTCGACCAGAAAAGCGACAGCCGGACCGGCATCCTGCACGGCCCGGCCGAGACCTGGGGCTTCAGCGTCCTCGGCTATGTCGGGCAGATGATTGTCCGCTCCGCCCCGTCCAACATCGGGGAGTACTTCGAACGCTTCGGCATTGACGGGCTTCCCGGCGAGTTCGAGTAACCCCCGAACGTCCCGCAGGCGGCTCGGCCGCCCCCGCGGATGCTGTGGACGCCACGGCGAAACGCTGGCGCATCGCGCCCGACGCCCGCGCTCCCGGCCCTCCAACGCCATGCGACGCCGCAATGCCCTTGACGGCCCCCCGGCGTCCCCTATACTCCGGGGACGTTCCGGAGCACCGCCATTCGCACGCACGCAGAAAGGGCCGCCCATGGCCGGCAAAAAGCATTTCGTCAACGAGGGGATCGAGAACGTCCGCAAGCGCGGCAGCCGCATCGTCGGCGAGAGCGCCCCGATGATGGGGGCGGCCGCTCTCATGAAGGCGACCGGGGTGATCCGTTCGGTCCGTGATCGCAGCAAGCCCTTCGTCACCGTCGTCAACAGCCACACCACGCACATCCCCGGCCACGCCCACCTCGACCGCATCGGCGAAACCGTCTGCAAGGAACTGAAGCGCCAGGGCGTGAACGTCTGGTACTGCAACATCGGCGGCGCGGTCTGCGACGGGATCGCGATGGGGCACTTCGGGATGAAGTACAGCCTCGCGAGCCGCGAGCTCATCGCCGACCAGATCGAGACCGTCATCGGGGCGCACCCCTGCGACGGCTGGATCGGCATCGGCAACTGCGACAAGATCGTCCCCGGCATGTACAACGCCATGGTCCGGCTCAACATCCCCAGCGTCTACGTCAGCGGCGGCCCGATGCTGGCCGGCCGCGACGGAAGCGACCTCATCAGCGTCTTCGAAGGCGTCGGCAAGCACGCGGTCGACAAGCTCTCGGAGCAGGAACTGGAGCGCCTCGCCGGCCGCGCCTGCCCGGGGTGCGGCAGTTGCTCCGGGATGTTCACCGCCAACAGCATGAACTGCATCGGCGAGGTGGTGGGCCTGGCGCTGCCGGGCAACGGCACCGTCCCCGCGGAGATCTGGGCCAACAAGAAGCGCACACGCACCAAGCTGAACCCCGCGCGGGTCGATCTCGCCCGCGACGCGGCCCGGACGCTCATCGACTGCGTTCGGAAGAACCGCCGCCCCCTCGACATCGTCACCCGCGAGGCCATCGACAACGCCTTCATCTGCGACATGGCGATGGGCGGGTCCACCAACACGGTGCTCCACACCCTCGCGCTCGCCAGCGAAGCGCGCATCAAGTACGAGCTCAAGAAGCTCAACACCATCAGCCGCCGCACCCCCTGCATCTGCAAGGTGAGCCCCTCCCGGCCCGAGGTCCACATGGAGGACGTCCACGCCGCGGGCGGCATCCCGACCATTCTCAAGGCGGTCGGCCGCGTGCAGAAGGGGCTCCACCTCGACGCGCCCACCGTGGCCGGCCGGCTCGGCGACGCGGTGCGCAAGGCGCCCAAACCCGACGGCGATGTCATCCGCCCGGTCCGCGACGCCTTCAGCAGGACGGGCGGACTGGCCGTGCTCTTCGGCAACATTGCGCCGAAGGGAGCGGTCGTGAAGACCGCCGGCGTCGCCCCGGACATGATGCAGTTCGCGGGCCCGGCGCGCATCTTCGAAAGCCAGGAGGACGCCCTCGACGGCATCCTGAAGGGCAAGGTGAGCGACGGGGACGTGGTGGTCATCCGCTACGAGGGCCCGAAGGGCGGCCCCGGCATGCAGGAGATGCTCTCGCCCACCGCCGCCATCACCGGCGCCGGCATCCGGGCGGCGCTCATCACCGACGGGCGCTTCTCCGGCGGCACGCGCGGGCTCTGCATCGGGCACATCTCGCCCGAGGCCGCGGCGGCGGGCCCCATCGCCGTCATCCGCGAAGGCGAGACGATCCGCATCGACGCCGAGCGGGGAACGCTCGACCTCGATATCAGCAAGGCGGAGCTGCAGCGGCGCGTCAAGGCGCTCGCCCCCTTCCGGCCCCGCGTGGAGCGCGGGTGGCTGGCGCGCTACGCGGCGCACGTCACCAGCGCCGACACCGGCGCGGTCTTCGATCGATAGATCCGCGCCGCCGGTTTCCGCGGAGACGCGGCGCGGCGAAGCATCCGGACGCAATGCAACATTCGTTTCCGAACGCCCGACCCGGGCAGATTGAGGAGGAACCGACGGCATGGCCAAGAACAAGAAGAAGAAACCGGCGGCGCCGACGCTGCACAACTCGCCGGAGGTGAAGCTCGGCGTGGTGGGCGTCTCGCGCGACTGCTTTCCGATCGAGCTGACCCGCAAGCGCCTCAAGGCCCTCATGGCCTCGCTCAAGAAGCAGGGCGTCAACGCGGAGGCCTGCTCGGTCGTCATCGAAAACGAAGGCGACATGCTCGAGGCCGAGGCGGAAATGGCGATCAAGGAGGTAAACGCGATCGTCATGTTCCTCGGCAACTTCGGCCCCGAAGGCCCGACCACCCGCTTCGCCGAACGGTTCGAGGGGCCGGTGATGTTCTGCGCCGCGGCCGAGGAGACGAAGGCGACGCTGAAGAAGGACCGCGGCGACGCCTACTGCGGCATGCTGAACGCCTCGTACAACCTGCGCCTGCGCGACCTGCCGGCCTACATCCCCCAGATGCCGGTGGGGCAGGTCGACGAGCTGGCCGAGAAGATCGCGGAGTTCGTGCCCATCGCGCGGATCCTCCTGGGGCTCTCCAGCCTCCGCGTCTTCGCGTTCGGCCCGCGCCCGCAGGACTTCTTCGCCTGCAACGCACCGATCCAGCCGTTCTACGACCTCGGCATCGAGGTGATGGAGAACAGCGAGCTCGACCTGCTGGAGCTCTACAAGGCCGCCGGCGCGCGCAAGAAGGAGATCGCGGCCGTCGCCAAGGACATGGAGAAGGAGCTCGGCAAGGGCGCGACCTACCCGGACCTGCTGCCGAAGCTGGCCCAGTTCGAGGTGGCCCTTCTCGACTTCATGGAGCAGAACCTGGGCGCCAGCGAGTACGCCGTCTTCGCCGACAAGTGCTGGCCCGCCTTCGAGGCCGCGTTCGGCTTCGTGCCCTGCTACATCAACAGCCGCCTCGCCAGCCGCGGCATCCCGGTCGCGTGCGAGGTGGACATGTACGGGGCCGTCTCCGAGTACATGTGCCAGCTCGCCACGGGCCTGCCGGCGACGCTGCTGGACATCAACAACACCGTTCCGCCGGACATGATCAAGAAGGGCGACAACCTGAAGGGCGCCACCGCCGAAGACCTCTTCATGGGCTTCCACTGCGGCAACACCCCGTCCTGCTGCATGAAGAACTGCTCCATGAAGTTCCAGCTCATCATGAACCGCCTGATGGAAGACGGCAAGGACCCCGACATCACCCGCGGCACCCTGGAGGGGCAGATCCGGCCCGGCCCGGTCACCCTCTTCCGCCTCCAGTCCACCAGCGACGGGGAACTGCGCAGCTACGTCGCCGAAGGCAACGTCCTGGACAAGAATCCGTCCAGCTTCGGCGCCATCGGCATCTTCGCCATCCCCGGCATGGCGCGGTTCTACCGCCACGTGCTCATCGCCGGCGGGTTCCCGCACCACTCCGCCATCGCGTTCGAGCACGCCGGCAAGGCGCTCTTCGAAGCGGTCAAGTACCTCGGCATCGAAGAGATCGGCGCCCCGCTGCCGGCCTCGCTGCCGTACCCCGGCGAGAACCCGTTCGAGCTCTTCTAGAGCGCGACGGACGCAACTCGAATCCAGGCCCCCGCTTCCGGAACCCCGGACGGGGGCCTGTTTCGTTTCCCCGACACAGGAAATCCGCTTGCATCCGCCCCCCTTCGGGGGCAGAATGCAGGAGGCCAGACATGTACCCACAAAGCGCATTTCGCGCTAACTTACATGAGGGACAGGAAGTAACAGCATCGATGGAGCCTGCATGAAGAGCCGCGTCCCCCCACGCCCCAACACACGCCCCCCTGCCTTCAGCGCCAGGGCACGGATTGCGTGGCTCACGGCCGCCTGCGTCCTTGTCCTGGCCGGGTGGGCTGGAAGCTGCCCCGCCGGCGACGCCCCGGCCACTGCGGAGGCCACCGGACAGGACCCCGCCGGCGCCCGCCGGGACCGCTACGTGCGGGACTTTTCCGACCAGGACCCGCTCCGCAGCGCATGGACGACCGACACCGGCGCGCTGCGCATCCAGCCCTCCGGTGACCGGACGCACGGCGACGTGCTGCGCGTGCCGGTCCGTTTTCCGGACACCACGGAGCTCTGGATCAACCGCAACGTCGCGCTCGCCCGCCTCCGCCCCGTCGAAGAGGGCCCGTCCCTGGCGTTCCGAAGGATCGCCTATTCGGTGTTTGTCCCGGCTTCGGCGACCGGACGGATCCAGGCGGCGCTGCTCTTGAAGGACAAGGACGGGCTCTTCTTCACCGCCGTATGCCCCCGCCCCCTCAAGGCGGGCGAGTGGAACCGTGTCGAAGCCGACCTGTCCGACGGCAGCCTGGACGTGACGCCCCACGGCCACGGCGGCCGCTGGAGCCAGTACCGCATCACCACCATCGAGCGGATCGGCTTCGCGTTCTGGAGCGATCAGCCCTTCCCCGACGCCGTTTCGGAGGCCGAGCGGCATGTCTTCCTCGACGACATCACCACCTGGCCGGTAGACTCCGCGCGCGTGCGGGAGCAGGAGCCGCTGGCGCTCGTCAACATCGTCCCAGGCGAAGACACGGTGCGGCAGTACGACCGCCTGGAGGTGGACTGCTGGCTCAACCGGCCCGTGCTCAATCCCTTCGATCAGGATCACGTCGCCGTCGACCTGCACGTCCAGCCGCCGCAGAACGCCAAGCCCATCGTGGTTCCGGCCTTCTACTACCAGGCCTTCCGCAGGGCGGACGCCGAACCGCGCGATCACTATACCCCCAGCGGCCCCGGCGTATTCCGGGCCCGCTTCACGCCGCGCCGCATTGGCGAATACCGCTATCACCTTACCCTGCGCTACCGCAGTCTGGACGAGTCTCCCGGCGTGGCGGAAACCTCCAAAAGCCCCGAATTCACCTTCAAGGTGACGCCCAGCGAGCACCCGGGCTTTGTCCGGACCAGCCGAATCGACGCACGGTACTTCGAGCACGAAGACGGGAGCTTTTTCTTTCCGATCGGTCACAATTTCCGCTCTCCCTACGACTTGCGGGACTGGAAGCGCATCCACCGCCAGAAGGATCCCCGCGCCCCCCAGCCCGAAGATCGAGGTCTGGACATCTACGAGGAATACATTCCGCGCATGGCCAATGCCGGCGAGAACTTCCTGGAGGTCTGGATGTGCTCGTGGTGGCTGGGGCTGGAGTGGACCGACCGCTGGAAAGGCTACCGCGGCCTCAACCGCTACAACCTGGAAAACGCGTGGAAGCTGGACCGCCTCATCGAACTCTGCCAGAGCCATAACATCAAGATCCAGCTGGTGATCGACAACCACGGCAAAGCGGCCCACGAGAAACAGGCGGACGGGGAGTGGCCCGACTCGCCGTACAATATCGCGAACGGCGGCTTCCTGGCCAAGCCCGAAGGCATCTTCGAGCTGGATCGCCATCCGCGCGTCCGCAAGCTCTACCGCGACAAACTGCGCTACATTGCGGCCCGCTGGGGATACTCGCCCACCATCTTCTCGTTCGAAATGTGGAGCGAACTGGACCTGACCGGCACCCCGCCCGGTCGCCACCGCAACGTCTACGCCCGCCCGGAAGTCCACAACTGGCACCGCGAGATGATCGACTACCTGAACGGTCTCAACCACGGCCGCCACCCGGTCACGACGCACTACTCGGGCGACTACACCGTGATCGACCGGCAGATGATTGCGATGCCGCAGATCGACTACATCGTCTGCGACGCCTATCACAACCCGAACCAGTCCCTCATCGCCATGCTGATCGAGACCGACCGCCTGGCCGCCTCCTACGACAAGCCGTACATGATTACGGAATTCGGGGGCACGCCGATGGGCGGCAGCTGGGAGCTGATCGAGGCCGACCTCCATGCCGGGCTCTGGACGAGCTGGATGAGCAACGCCGCCGGCAGCGCCCTCTTCTGGTGGTTCGAGCACATCGACCGCGCGAACCTGTATCCCCACTTCGCCGCCTTCGCCCGCTACGTGGAAGGCGAGGACAAGCGCCGCGGTCCCGGCGAACCGCGCCTGACCTCCTGGCCGGTGGAGGTGCTGGGCGCCCCGGACCGGACCGAACGCCTCCACGCCCTGGCCATGGGCGACGGGCGCGTGGTCTATGCGTGGATCTACGACAAGGACGCGATGCGCACGCTCCCGGCCAGCGACGACTGGGCCCCGCAGCACCAGGAGCTCTCGGTCGCCGCCACCAACCTCCGGCCCGGCCGTTACCGTGTCGAGGTCTGGGACACCTGGAAGGGAACGGTGCTGCACAGCGAGGAGACGACCGTTGAGGGCAACGCGCTGCGCGTCGCGCTGCCGGACTTCCGGACCGACATCGCGATCAAGGTGAAACCGGCCTCCGGCGAAGACGCCCGGTAGCACCGTCCGAGGGAGCGGCTCCGATGCTGAAAACCTGCCCCTGGTGCCAGGCCCCGTCGATGCACCCCTACCGCAACCGCCACAAGACCCACCGGCGCCGCCTGGCCCAGGCGGGGCACCTGCTCCTGCTGATCGGGCTTCTGGCGCTCCTGCTGGTTCATCGCTTCTTCGAAGCAGGCCTTCTCGCCTTCGCCAGCTTCGCACTCATGTACATGATGATGTGCAGCCCCTACTTCAACGACTTCCGCGTCTGCGCCTCGTGCGGGCGCATCGAAGCCGTGGTCCGCAACATCGACGACAACGAGCTGAACGGCGCCTGACCTTCCGGGCCACGCCCGTTCGCACGCCGGCGCGACCGGCCTACCCCCCCTCCCCCGCCTGCTGCGCATTCCACGCTTCGCGCACTGCGTCCGCCACGTCCCCGGCCGACCGCGAGGCATCCAGGTCCACCCAGCGGCAGTCGAACTTGCGGAACCAGGTCATCTGCGACTTCGCGAGCCGGCGGGTATTGCGCCGGATGAGCTCGAACGCGGTCTCCAGGTCGTGCTCGCCGTCGAAGTGAGCGAAGAGCTCGGCGTACCCCACCGCAGCGCGGGCCTGCCTGGCGACGGGCGGCCGGCGCGCGTAGACCCGCCGCGCCTCGTCCACCGGGCCGGCGGCCCGCATCCGCTCCACGCGCTCGGCAATCCGCTGGTGCAGCACCTCCCGCGGCCAGCGGAGCCCCACCATGCAGACGGGCCGGTCGGACCGGACTGCCCCGAACTGCGTCTGATGGTCGCTGATCGGCTTGCCCGTGGCCTCGACCACTTCCAGCGCCCGGACAATCCGCCGGAGATCGTTGGGGTGAATGCGATCCGCGGCTTCCGGGTCCACGCGGGCCAGGCGGGCGTGGAGCGCCGCGTTCCCGTCCGCTTCGGCCTCCGCTTCCAGCCGGGCCCGCAGCGCCGGATCGGACGACGGCCCGTCGAAGAGCCCCTCGACCAATGCCTTGTAATAGAGCGCGGTCCCGCCCGAAAGGATGTGCGTCCCGCCGACGGACTCGACGGCTTCCAGGGCGGCCTCGGCATGCGCCTTGTACTCCGCGACCGAAAAGGCCTGGTCCGGGTCGACCATGCCGACGCAGTGGTGCGGCACGCGGGCCCGCATTTCGTCGGTCGGGGCGGCGGTGCCGATCGCCATCTCCCGGTAGATCTTCATCGAGTCGACGCTCACGATGTGGGCGCCTTCGGCTTCCGCGAGGGCGAGCGCCACCCGTTCCTTGCCGCTGGCGGTGGGGCCGAGCAGGATGCGCAGGGGCGGCTTCATGATCGCTCGAAACGGCGGGCCAGCGAATTCAGCGGAATGGCGTGCGCAAACGGCCGGCCGTGCGGGCAGGTGAAGGCGGCGCCGCGCTCCTCCAGGCGCACGAGGAGCGCCTCGACCTCCGCCGGCGGCAGACGGTCGCCGGCCTTGACAGCCGCCTTGCAGGAAAGATTCCGGAGGATGGGCTCCCGGGGGTCGCGCACCTGCCCGCCCGCCGCGAGTTCCTGAAGGAGTTCCCGCAACACCGGTCCGGCCCGCACCCCTCGCAGAACCGGGGGCACGGCCTGGATGCTGACGGTTCGTTCGCCGAATTCGTCGATGGCGAAGCCGAGGGCCTCCAACTCGCCCTGGCAGTCCGCCAGCACCGCCGCTTCCTCCGGGGTGAGTTCCGCCACCGCCGGGACC